>NZ_CP037421.1:7129894-7321611 GCF_007748155.1 Gimesia panareensis | reverse complement strand
CGGTGTTCAATTCCACATTTCTGGAGAATTCCGCTGACACTGATGGAGGTGCGATATATAGTGATCGTTCCGATTCGGTTTCGATTTATAACAGCACTTTTTCAGGAAATAAAAGCACTGAGGAAGGCGGAGCAATCTGGGCACAGGTGAGTTACTACACCTGTGCCTTGATCAATTGCACACTGGTTGGAAATGAGTCCGGAATGGGGGCGGGAGGGCTACGTCTTTTTGCATACGATCCTCTCCTGGTGACAATCGCAAATAATATCATTGCTGGAAATATTTCCCCTTCAAATTCGCAAGCTGAAGGTGATTTTTCAGGCATTGCCAACATCGTTCAGGAAAGTATCGAAGGCCTGCTCGATCCTGTTTTGAGAGATAATGGTGGTTTCACAAAAACGTACGCCTTGCTTGTCGACAGTGCTGCCATCAATGCTGGCGATAATTCTGCTGTCATAAATGCAGGGCTATTCAATGATCAGCGGGGAATTGGTTTTCCCAGAATATTTGATGGGTCTACCGATGTGGGAGCCTTTGAATATCTGGGATCTCATTTTCTCGTAGACTCAGCTGTTGATTTCGATGACGGGAACTATTCCGCCGGGAATCTCTCTCTGCGGGAAGCCATCAAACTGTCGAATGAGTCAGCGACAGCGGATACCATCACGTTTGATGCCAGCTTTTTTGATCAGACACTCATCATTTATAATGAGCTGGTGATTACCGATGACGTGACCATCATCGGCCACGGGGCCGAACACCTGACTCTCAGCGGTTCCGGTCCCAACCGTCTTTTTCGCATTGATGATGGGGAGGCTGAGGCTTCCATCAGTGTGGAGTTGAGCAATTTCACACTGAGCAACGGGTTCGCCAACTATACAAGTGGCGGCGCCATTCACAGTCTGGAAACGTTGACCATTTCTGATGTCGTGTTTGCAGACAATCAGGCCAGTGTTTTAAATAACGGCTCAGTTTTCGCTGGCAACTATGGCGGGGCCATTTACAGTGCCGGAGACCTGACAGTGACGAACAGCACGTTTGTCCGCAACAGTGCAGACTGGTATGGCGGCGCCATTTACAGTACCGAGGGTTTGCTGTCGATCACCGGATGCGATTTCACAGAAAATCAGACGTCCTATTCGGGGGGAGCGATTCTGGTGCAAAATGGTGACCTGACTGTTGCTTCCAGCACGTTCACGCAAAACAGCAGTGATACCTTAGGAGGGGGGATTTTTCTTTCGCAGGGAGTTTTAACCGTCAGCGATTCGGTCTTTACCGAAAACAGTACAGGCACTGGAGGTGCGATCTTTCATCAGATCTCGTCGTCGTTCCCGCCGGTCTTTACGGAAATGACGATTACTGATTGTACCTTCCAGGGCAATACGGCAAGCACTAACGGAGGAGCCGTGTATTATGGATCGGATCTTATTTTATATAGCTCCTACCACAATGCTTATATTGAAAACAGTCGCTTTTCAGAAAACAGCGCCAGCTCGGGTGGCGCGCTCGCATTAAAGGGAAATAATGTTCTGGTTTCAGGATCCACTTTTTTCAAAAATACAGCAATCAACTGGGGAGGCGGTATCGATGACTCTTCCCGAAATTTAACGGTCCAGAACAGCCTGTTCGAAAAGAATTCCGTGAACTCCTGGGGAGGGGCGATTTTTTCTGAGAGGTCGCTGATTCTGCAAAACAGTACGCTTTCCGGAAATACGGCCCTGGTGGTTGGCGGCGGCATTGCGTTCGCAAATTCAGCGTCCTCTTTTGAGATTATCAATTCCACGTTGACCGGAAATGCCGCAGTCAGAATTGGCGGTGGTATTTACTCGTTTGGGAGTGTTTCTGGCACGCTCACCAATTCGATCATTGCCGGAAATACGGCCCCTTCGACTCCTCAGGTTGGTCTCTGGAATACCCGAAACAACAGCATTATTCAGGACAGTGTGGAGGGTTTGCTTGATCCGGTATTGAGAGACAATGGAGGCGTCACGAAAACGCACGCGTTGCTGCCGGGAAGCGCTGCGATCGACGGCGGCGACAATGACGCCCTGGATGATACGAACCAGAATATCATCAATCGCAGAGCCATCACTCAGGACCAGCGCGGTACCGGGTTTGAACGCATTGTGGGTGAGGCCATTGATATCGGGGCTTTCGAAGTTCAACACACGCTCGCCCAGGTGGAGCTGCGCATGGTCGACGAAAAGACGACCACAGACAGCAACGGAGAGAGCGTGACGCTCCCCGATAACCTGACCTGGGTCGATGAATGGAGCGGTTACTGGCTGGAAATCTGGATCAGCACACCCGCTTCAACTGATCCGGGAGTGTTGTCTGCGACTATGAATCTGAGTTACAACACCGCGATCACCACCGCGGTCAGCATTGAATATGGCGCCGGTTTCACCATCAACCAGACAGGCACCATCAATGATCTGACGGGGATGATTGAAAACCTCTCGGCTGAAACAGACCTGGCCGATCTGGGGGACGGTCAAAGTGTGCTGTTTGCCCGCATCCGGTTTGAATCGACGGCCAGCGACGGCATTGACCTGGATCTGGCAGGTCAGATGATGATCCCGCAAAGTCCTGAATTCACGTTGTACCAGACCGAGGTTCAACTGGTGGGCGGCCTTGCCACCGAAGAAGTACACGGACCCGCCCCCGAAACCCTGGTCTTCGCGAACCCCTTTGATCTCAACGACGACGACAAGATCGACTTTCGCGACCTGGTCCTGTTTATCAGTGTCTATAATTCTGATCCCAGAGAGTCGAATTCAGACTATGCCTGGTTCGCAGACCTGGATCAGAGTCACAACGTTAACTTCCGCGATCTGATCTCCTTCGTCAGTAATTACGGCAGCAGTAAAGCCGGTCAATCTACGGTCAACTCTCCGAAAGGTTTCCCCGATTCCTGGAACAAACAGTTAACGGTCGAACCCACGCTGTTGCCACAGTTAAGTGCCAGGCCTGTCGAGCAGGGAGAGGCGGAGACCATGTTGGGCAGTGTCGTTGACTCTCTCGATCCGCAACTGACACCCGCGGAAAATGATAAACTGGCACAAGTCAATATCGAGGTCGTGGATCTCCCGGAGGGCGTTTTAAGTAACACGGTCCACGATACGATTTATATCGACGTCAATGCCGCCGGCTATGGCTGGTTTGTGGATGACACCCCCGACGACAACAGTGGGTATTATGCGACCGGGCCCTACACTCTGGTCGCGGCGCCCTTTGGTTCGAGTGCTGCTCTCGGGACCATTGATCTCAGGTCGGTCATTCTGCACGAACTCGGACACCTCCTGGGCCTCGATCACGGACCAGACGACGTGATGCAGGCGACCCTCGTGCCTGGCCAGCGACGACTGCTGAACTGGGAATCTGCAGCCGATGCCTTCTTCAGCGAACTTTCAACGAATGAGACGGAGCTCAATACGTTTTAATGACAAGTCTGCCGCCCCCGACCAGAAGTCCACATGGTGCTGTGTGGGGACGCACTGTTTTACAAACCCAATTTGAATCACTAAACATCAATAGAATATCACAATATGTCTTCCGCCAACTGGTTCTCTCGACTGAAACGGCAGTTCCGTCACTGTCAGAATCGAAAATCCCGCCTGCGAGGCCAGCGGAAGCGTCAGCATCGTTCTCCTGCCGCAGCGGTACTGGTGGTTCCTATTGTGATAGAGACGCTGGAAGACCGTACGATGTTGACGGCGTTGCTCAGTGTCGATGATGTTACCGCGAGCGAAAACGAAACGTTTACGTTTCAAATCTCTCTGGATCAGGCAGCCGCTGAGGATGTCACAGTTCGAGTTAACACCGTGACAGATACAGCAAGTGATAATGATTTCACTTTTCTAAGAGATAAACTGGTCACAATTCCCGCTGGAGAATTGGCGACACAAGTCACAGTTCATGTGCATGATGATGAGAGCCTGGAAGCAGATGAGACATTTTCTCTTGTTCTGAGTGACCCACGTCTTGGTGGAGAGTCACTTCTTTCTGAATTGGATATCGCAGATGCGACAGGTCAGGGCACCATTCTGAATGACGATTGGCTGCCGGGGTCTGTGTTCACAATCACCAGTGAAAAAATAGTGGAAGGTGATTCTGACGGGCAATTGCTTAAATTTACGATCACTCGCACAGGGAGTGACTTAAACTTTGATACGAGCGTTAATTTCAGCACTATAGATGGTACTGCAGTGGCTGGAAAAGATTATACAGCAAAATCAGAAGTGATTGATTTTGCTGCCAGTACCTATATGACATCACAAACCGTCGTTGTTTCCATCAACGTGCAGGGAGATTCTTTGCAGGAACTTTCTGAGACTGTAATTGGAAGGATCAGTAACCCGACAGGGGGAAGTGTTTTAAAAGGGAACGTGTCGAGCTTGGATGCCACCGGAATCATCGCGAATGATGATTCCGATTTTAACTTCCAGGATTCGTATTCTGCCGATCCCGCCCATGCAAATCATACAGGGGATGCGGTTGGCAGTGCGGTAGCCATAGATGGAGATGTCATGGTGGTCGGTGCATCAAACAACAAACTTGGGGAGTATAATTCAGGAGCTGCATACATTTATGTGCGAAATCAGCAAGGCACGCCTTTAGACCAGACTGATGATACTTGGGATTATCAGACCTTTTTGAAATCCCCGATTCCTCAAGAACAGACTTATTTTGGGAGCTCTGTTGCCATTTATGGGTAACCGTACACCAGGACCAGTCATTTCGCTGGGGCTGATTATTTGCTGAGGCGGCGTCGGGCTCGACGCTTGCGTTTGCGGTCAGCGGATTGGCGACGCTCGTCCTGGCGGTACGTTCGAATCGATTCAGGGTGGTCCACTCTCCAGGCGTGCGGTGCCAGCCTGGCCCAGTCCGTCTCGCCGTCAAGGGCACGCTGCAACACGTCGTGCAGGTAAGCAGCTACGTCCAGGTCGTTACGAATCGCCGTACCCACGATCGTCATCAGGTTCGCCGCTCGATCACCAGCGAACACCGATCCTTTGAACATCCAATTCTTGCGACCCGTGGCCACACGTTTCATCAGTTGTTCGCAATCGTTGTTGTCAATCGGGATCGAGGCGTCATCAATAAATCGCGACAAGGCCTTCCAGTGACGACGAATGTACGCAGCGGCTTGACCAAGATTGCTCTTGGGTAAAACACGACCCGGCGACATCTCTTCGCCGGACAAGTACTCTTCGATCAGACCCAGTACATGACGCGACAGGCGGCGGCGACGGGCCAGCCGCTGGGACGCATTGAGCCTCTGGATCTGGTCCTCGACGTCGTAGAGCATCCGAATCCACGATTCGAGCTGAGCGACCTGGAGCGGGAACGCGCTGCGGCACTCGTCAATCTTACGACGCGCATGCGCCCAACACGCGGCGAACGTAATCCGTGAGCCACTTCGAACCTCGATCTTCTGAAAACCCGACCAGCAATCTCCGATCAGGTTGCCCGCGAAATCTCTGAGCACTTCATCCGGTCCGTCCCGGTGACGACTGACCGTGAAGTCAAACGCCACCACCGGAAGACGCGAGGCGTAATAGCCCCACATCTTTGCGTTGATGCTGGGCTTGCCGGCGGCGATCGCGGTTTCCAGCACCTCGCCGATCCGCTGCCCGCGGGGATGCCGGGACAGATCCGGCATCGCGGCGGGAGTAATCAACAACACGCCGGTGTCGTCGCAACCGATCGTTTGATCCTGTTTCAGATAGCTGCGCAGGTGCGCCGCCAGCGGACGAAGTGCAAACTCAACACCCGCTTCGATGTTTTGCAGCGTGCTGCGACTGGGGGTCC
Source organism: Gimesia panareensis (assembly GCF_007748155.1). GTDB lineage: Bacteria > Planctomycetota > Planctomycetia > Planctomycetales > Planctomycetaceae > Gimesia > Gimesia panareensis. The sequence continues at coordinate 7,315,797 of NZ_CP037421.1, read as the reverse complement.
AGCCACTGCCGGCGAACAGGTCTTGCTGGCGGTAAAACGGGAGATGATAGAAGTATTTCGCCGCCACGACTTCTACACCGATCGATGGATCGAAACGATGGCCCTCGACCAGTCCGGTCGGCCGCTCAGGACTGAGGATGCCTTGGGTTTTGTCCGCTGGGTGCGCGTACTTGGCATATCTGGTCACCCGCACGCGTAGTTCACTGCGGATCAACTCAAGCGTTTCGACTTCATCGTAGCCGATCAGTTTCAATCCCTCGCGTTGTTCCTTGGGAAGGTCAACGAGTTTCTCATAACGCGGCAGGTGGGCGGGGAATTTACGGTCGTCGGGTCGCGGTCGCCTGGGTTGGCACTTTCGGTTCGATTCAGCGGCGTCCTGGGCAATTTGTTCAGCTTGCCGGATCGCTTCTTCGAGCGCGCTGACCACTTCGGGCGTGACTTCCTCGCCCAGGTCCAGCAGCAACTGACCGGCACCGTCGATTCGCCGTTCGCTCTTACGGCCGTAGAGTTGTTTAAGAAGTTTCTCGATCGTCAGGTTCAGCTCGGTGACTTTCTCATTGAGCTGGTCCTGATTGTCCTTGAGCTGCAAGACCGAGTGGGCCTGTTCTTCGACCAGCTTGTCCTTGAGTGAAAGCTGGGTCGCTTGTTGATTGATCGTTTGTTGCCCGTCATCGACTTGCCTTTGCAACATCGCAATCAAGCGATGGCAGTCTTGGATGTCGTGGGGAAGTGATTCATCAGCCATGATGGACGCATTATAAGAATTCGGACTTTTCGCACTACCCGATGATCAATAAAAAAAGCAAATCCCAACAAAAACCGGCCCGCGAAATAGATTCTCGCCAGGCCGGTTTGCCGAAGGATGTTTTGATGAGGCTGCGACTCAGACCGCAGTCATTCGCTTTCTTCTGTGCCTGGACGACTTCAGCGAAACGCCGGCGATCCACATGGCCAGTTCGACCGAATCGATGGTCACGTGGGTTTTGTCGTCTTCGGGCGTTGGCAGCTCAACGGTACCTTGCTCAAGCCGCCGGTACCATAACGTCAGTCCGCCGGTCTCCCACCACAGGGCTTTGATACGATCGCGTCGGCGGTTCACAAACAGGAATAGAGAACCGTTGAGGACGTTCTGACCCAGCGTCGCGGTGACAATGCCGGTTAAACCGTCGAAGCCGTTACGAAAATCGACCGGCTCGGTGCACAGGTAGATGGGCGTGCCGCTGGGCAAGCCCATCATGAGCGGGCCTCCTGGCTACAGGACGGGATCTCGAATCGAATGCGAATGCCGCCCGGCAGATCGACGGCCATGACAGTGGCCGGTGAGGACGCTGCAAGCGTGACGGGCAGGAAGCCTGCCGGCTTTCTGCCCGTCTGTCGAGGAGGGGCAGACGTGCTGTCGCGAAGCCGTTGATGGTCTCTCCTGGTGGTACCGCGGATCTTCCGCCGGCCGCGGACCTTCCGCCGCCAGTAATAGTAGGACGCTTTTGAGACGTTTTCGTTTTGGCAGAACTGCGCGACGGTGATTTCAGCCTGGTCGAATCGCTCCAGTCGGTCTGCCCAGACTTGGGCGGTTTTCACTCGAATTGTTTTGGACCATGGGATCTCCTGTATGGGAAACGTGAGGAAACCCGAGATTCTAAACCCTGCGCCTACAATGGTTCTGGTGTACGGTTACATTTATGGTGATACGATCGTGGTGGGGGCGAAGAGAGATCCAAGTGGGACCGCTTATGTTTTCACGCGAGTGGGTGAGGATTGGAAATCGGAACCACCACTTGTAGAGCAAATTCACGTTGAGGGGCTCTCTAAATATTCCGGTTTTGGAACGTCTGTTGCCATCTACGAAAATACCATTGTTGTCGGTGCTCACACGACTGCTTTTAATGTCAATCCAATTAATTTTGCATTTGTATTTGAAAAAACAGAAAACGGTTGGTCGGCATCTTCTTTCGGTCAGTTGGCTCATACGCTAACAGATTACGATGATTATTATGGTTATACCGTTTCTGTGCATAGTGATACCATCGTGGTCGGCGCAGGTTATGACGATACCAAAGGAACCGGAGGTGGCGCTGCTTATATTTACTCTAAAGTTGGAGATAACTGGATTACCGAAGCTCCGTTGCTGACAAAGCTGACAGCTTCCAATGGCGTGTCGGGTGACCACTTTGGGCTTTCTGTAGCAACTAATGGATCAGAAATCCTCATTGGAGCATCAAGCAGAAGCAGTAATGGGGATTATAGTGGCTCAGCATATCTCTACACCAGAATGGGATCAGACTGGTCTTCGATACCTCCCAATGAAATCGAATTTCATGGTGACGCAGAATCCGACAATTTCGGAAGTAAGGTTTCGCTTAGTGAAAACCAAATGGTTATTGGTGCAATATCTGCTCGAGAGATAGGGCGTTATTACGGAGCAGTTTATGTATACACTAAAAGTGGTCCCGAATGGGATGTAGATACCATTGTCAGTTCAAAGTTAACTCATATTAAGTATGCAGTTATCGGATATGGTAATGCAATTGCAGTATCAAATAGCACAATTCTAGTTGGAGCATTATATAATTCTTTGGATGGAGACAGAAGTGGTGGTGCGTATGTGTATGAAATCAGTGAGGATAATTCCTGGTCGTTAACAACTGAGATCAATCCGACTGAACCGCTGACAGCCCATCAAGTCAAAGATGATTTTGGTCAAGCGATTGCTGTCAGCGATGATTATCTGGTAATCGGTGCTCCGGGAACGGATTCCGCATTAGCTCCCACTGGCATTGTTTATGTATATGCCAAAAATGATGCGGGAACTCCCGAGTTCTATGATGATACATGGGAGTACGAAACTTCGTTGAGAGATCCAGTACCTGGTGCAAATCTGGAATTTGGTACTGGTGTTGCCATTGATGGCAACACGATTATTGTAACCGCTGAGACATCCTCAGCCGCCTATGGCGCAGAAGTTTTCATATACACCAGGAATGGGGCGGATTGGGTAACAATTCCCCCCACTGTGACTCGCTTACTCGCAAATGCTTCACGGAATATTCTGAGTGGAATATCAGTTGCCATTCAAAATGATACGATTGTGGTGGGACATAAAGGCAATTCTTTTGTTGACTACTCAGGAGTGGTCTTTGTCTATGAAAGAAACGGTGCAGACTGGTCAACAATTGCTCCGACAGAATCGATTATATCTGCCTCGGATGGAATAGAGAACGATAATTTTGGTACCGCTGTCGACATTGATGGTGATCAAATTATTGTCGGAGCTCCTGAAAATGATGGCCGGGGAGCAGCATATCTCTACCAGAAAGGAAATACAGGTTGGGGTTCTGCCAACGAATACAAATTGATTGGCTCTGATATTCAATTAAATGATGACTTTGGCAGGTTAGTCGCCATTGATGGAAATACAGTTGCCATTTCCTCCCGGGGCACTGGTTCTGGTTATGTGGGGACGGTCTACATTTTCGATGGGGCTCAAGGTTGGTTAGATCCCTTGGAGACCAGGATTGATCCGATTTCGGACACCTCTAAATATGATTTCGGACGAAGCATAGATCTCGATGGTGATTTACTGGTTGTAACCGGTTCAGTGCCTTTTAATTCCTTATCGAATGGCTCTGCTTACATTTATAATGGCTCAGGAGGCTGGAATAATTATGAAGAGACGATTATTACGTATTCGTCTGATTCAGAATTGTATCATAGAGGGTTTGGTCTTTCTGTTGCAGCAATTCACCAGAATAATCTTCTCGTAGCAGCTTTGTATGAAGGCTTTACAGATAACAGTCTTGTGTACAGCTATAATCGAAGTACTACTGCTGAGGTCTATCTGCGGCGTGTAAACGCGATAACAGATATCCAACCAGATGGCGAAGTCAGTTCATTACCCGAGAATCAGAATACTGTTAGTGAATGGTCAACGTACTGGGCAGAGCTCTGGATCAACGCCAGCAATTTGAAAGACCAGGGAGTATTCTCCGCAGGCTTGGATTTCAGTTACAACTCAGGATTAACTTCTGCTACAGAAATTGAGTTTGGGCCAGGTTTTAGTCAAAGCCAGGCTGGTCTGATTAACGATGCGTCAGGCACGATCGAAGGGCTTTATGCCGAAACGACTGCTTCCGATCTGGGCACCGACAGTTACGTCTTATTTGCTCGCATCAAATTCGAGTCTCTGGCTGATGATCAGGTTGAGCTCGATTTTTCCGGGAAAAGTATTGGACCTCATGATTTGGGGTTTAATATCAGCTCACAACAGATCAAGCTCGTCGGTGATACTCCTGTTGCGACAAGATTTGAACAGATGGGAGGGACAAGTATCTGGGCCAACCCCTTTGACCTGAACGACGATGACGCCATCAATTTCCGCGACCTGATCCGGTTTGTGACCGTGTATAATCAGACGCCCAGTCAGTCGGCTTCAGCCGATGCCTGGTTCGCCGACTTTAACCAGGATGATCGCGTTGATTTTCGTGACCTGATTCTGTTCGCGTCCAATTACGGCAGACGCAAATCGGGTTCGGTTCCAGTGAACTATCCAGATAATTACCCTGATGACTGGAATCAACTGTTAATGGTTGCTGCCACCGAACCGCCACAGAAACCGGCCAGCTCCGTCACGCAGTCTACCGTCGAGACCGTGCTGGAAACGACGGTGGCAGAACTCAGCCCGCAGTTAACTGCTGAGCAGCAGGCAACCCTGTCGCAGGTCGACATCCAAGTGGTTGATCTGGCAGAGGGCACATTAGGCCGCGCAGCCGGCGGTACGATTTATATCGACGTCAACGCCGCCGGGTTTGGCTGGTTTGTCGATGCCACTCCGGATGAGAACAGCGAGTATTCCGGGGGCGGCGATCTGACACTGATCGCCCTCCCCGACAGCGAAGCGGTCGGCCTGATCGACCTGCGGACTGTGATCCTGCACGAGCTCGGTCACCTGCTGGGCTATGAACACTCATCCGACGGTCTGATGCAGGAAACGCTGGCGCCCGGAGTGCGGTACCTCTCCGACTGGGAATCCGCCACAGATGAGTTCTTCGGCTCTCTGACCGACGACTCGGAACTCAGCGTATTCTAGAGCGCGTCGCATTTAACCATAGCGTTTCTCAATTTAATATACTCGGTCCAAATGGCCTTGGAGACGCTACAGTAAAACTGGACACAGTCTAAAACGTGTCTCCCGGGAAATCCGCGTCGACTTTTGTGGAATGAATCGCTAACAGTCTTGATTTCCGTTAGAATCAGGTGGTCCTTTTGGCCCTTCATTCTTTCTCAGGAGTTCAAAACCCATGCCGATACGGAACCGCGCTCATTCCGAACCTCGAACCCTATTCTCTCAAGCAGGCCGCTTCTGGCTGGTGCTGCTGTTCTCAATCAGTTGTCTCGCGACAGGCGCCACTGCAACCGCTGGCGAGAACGATGCGATTCGGCACTCGTTTCTCGGTGTCGGTAAAGCGAACCGGGCGGTCATCGTCGGTGAGGACGGAACCATCGAATGGAAGTTCGACATGCCCGCCAGCGATGGCTGGGTGCTCCCCAGCGGCAATGTGTTGCTGGCCCTGTATGGGACCAAAGAATTTCCCCATGGCGGCGTCGTCGAAGTCGACCGGAAAACAAAACAGATCCTGTTTCAGTACAAAGGCCAGCAGAAAGAAATCAGTACCGTACAACCGTTAGCAGACGGCACTTTCCTCGTCGCTGAACTCGGTTCGGAGCCGCGGGCCATTGTCATCAATCGCCAGGGGAAAATCGTGAAGACGACGCCCCTGCAGTGCCAGCAGAAAAATACCCATATGCAGACCCGCATGCTGCGCGTCCTGCCCAATGGCAACTACATCGCCCCGCATCTGCTGGACTTTGCCGTCAAAGAATACGATCCCGAAAGTGGTGAAGTGCTGCAGGTCATCGCGACCGACGAACGGGGCCGCGAGAAACGCGACTGGCCCTTCACCGCCATTCGTCTCAAGAACGGCAACACGCTGATCGCCTGCACGAACGGGAACCGCATCATCGAAACCGATCCCCAGGGCAAAATTGTCTGGAGCGTGACGAATGCCGATCTGGGAGAAAACCTGTTCGCCGATGCCTGCGGGGCTCAGAGATTACCCAACGGAAATACCGTGATTGCCAGCTATCGTGCCAAAGGGGATCAGGTCAAACTGTTCGAAGTGACCCCGGACAAAAAAGTGGTCTGGCGTTACTCAGGTCTGAAATCCGGTTTTCACCATTTTCAGATCCTGACCACCAACGGTAAGCCGATTAAAGAGAATACCTGGAAATAATCACGAAGGGAGAAGGGAGATGAGTTCGCTGCGCCGCGCCCATTTCATCTTGATCACATTATCGATGCTGGCGAGTCTGCTGCTGATTGGGAGTGCCTCGGCTGCAGAACGTCCCAATGTGCTGCTGATCCTCGTCGATGACCTGAAACCCGCGCTGGGCTGTTACGGTGATCCGATCGCCCAGACTCCGAACATCGATGCCCTGGCCGCACGCGGCATGCGGTTCGAGCGGGCCTACTGCAACCAGGCCGTCTGCGCACCCTCGCGGTTCACACTGATGCTTGGTGCGCATTCGACATCGACCGGCTTATACGGTCTGGGCAGTCAGTTGCGCGAGATCGTTCCCGACGCCGTCACTCTGCCGCAATACTTCGCGCAGCACGGCGGTTACCGTACCGAATCGCTGGGCAAAGTCTTTCACATCGGACACGGCAACCACGGAGATCCCGCCTCCTTCAGCGTGCCGCATTTCCATGACAAGGTGATCGAATACCTCGACCCCGCCAGCACCCAGGGGGGAAAGCTCACCCGCGAAGAAGCCTACTTCACCAACCAGCACCTTGATCGAATTAAATCGCTCCCCCGCGGCGCCGCCTTTGAAGCACCTGATGTGGACGACATCAAATATGCCGACGGTCGCGTGGCCGCGGAAACGGTCAAGCGACTCAAAGCCGCCCAGGCCCGTTGCATGCAGGATGGGACGCCGTTCTTCATCGTCGCCGGCTTTGCCCGACCGCATCTGCCCTTCAGCGCACCTAAAAAGTACTGGGACCTGTACGATCCGTCCGAACTGCCGCTGCCTCAGTTCGAAGAACTCCCCGCGAATGCCCCGAAAGTGGCCGGGAAGCGGGGCGGCGAGATCACCAATTACAGCCCCGTGCCGACCGACAGAAATGCCAGGTTCAGCGAAGGCCTCAAACGCCAGCTGATTCACGGCTATTACGCGAGCACCAGTTTCGTCGACGCGCAGATCGGCAAGGTACTCAACGAACTCAACCGCCTGGGACTGGCCGAGAACACGATCGTCGTCTTGTGGGGCGATCACGGTTTTCATCTGGGCGACCTGGGCATCTGGACCAAGCACACGAACTACGAACAGGCCAACCGCATCCCGATTCTCATCGCGGCTCCCGGAGTCACACAGCCCGGCTCCGCCACGCAGCAGCTCGCCGAAAGCGTGGACCTCTTTCCTACGCTGGCCGAACTCGCCGGCCTCCCGGCTCCCAAGGTACCCCAGCCCCTCGATGGCGTCAGCCTGGTCCCGGTCCTGAAGAACCCCAGGTCCCGCGTGAGGGATCACGCCTATCACGCATATCCCAAACAGAAACTGGGCCGCGCCATTCGCACCGAACGTTATCGCCTGGTGGAGTGGAAGCCTTACAGGAATTCCAATGCCCCCGCCGAATACGAACTCTACGACTACCAGACCGACCCGTTAGAAACACGCAACCTGGCCCGGGAACAACCCGCGATGGTGGAGTCACTCAAACAGATCCTCACCGGCTATCCCGAACCACTTCCACGCAATGCGAAGCCTGTAAAGAAGAAAACAGCGCCGTAGTACAAGCACCATCAGTTTCACTTGCCAAACTCGTAGCCAGAAAGATTGCGGATTGGAATTTTTCTTAGACTGCTAGTCCCGCTCTTCCTCTAAACGGTCAGCCACAATTTTCAATTCCTCAGCGACTCCCAGCTTTTCTGACCAGTCTCGTAGATATTCTTGATCTATATCAGATCCTTGAACCAATAGGATACTTGCACAGTCACGTAAATGTTTGTCAGAACCACCTCTCTGGAAAAATATCAATTTCTTCAGGATGACATTTTCAGGTGAAGCAAACAGGGCATCAAAAAATCCTTGATTTGAGATGCGTCGCCCCTGACTGATATCCAGCCGACCAAATTCGGTATCAGTGGTTAAAATGAGGTCAGCTTTGAATCCGGAGGGAAGGTGTATGATATTAAACTGTTTCCTTGCTGCAATCGCCTCGCGGGCAGCATCGGGAGAGACATAATAGTCTGGCGGAGAAAACTGATGACACAGCAGATCGATTTTGCTTTCAGGTAAATCAACGAGTATGTCGACATCATTCGTAAAGCGAGGTTCACCATAGATAATACTGGCCATGGAGCCGACGATCCGGTATGGAACAGATTCTCTTTCCAGAAAATCGACCACTGACTGCATCAGCTCATAAGGTTTGAACTCATTCATAGAGCGATCTGATGTCGCGATGACACATGCGTCTGGCGATTTCCCGGTTGAGTCTGTCTTCACTCCATTCCGGGTGTTGCTGGGTGAGTGTACCCTGCAGCATAACACGTGCTGTTTCCCACATACCGGCAGCGATCAGCAATCGTTGTTGCGGAGTCTGTTTCCTGAGCGCATCCACCTGTACTGGGTCGATGACTTCTACGACCGGTGGCCTGATACTCATGTTGATCACTCTCCTTAAGCTCAAGAAACATAGGAAGTTTCATACTGCCGAGAATTGATAGTAGCCCAGTCTGATCCTCTGATCAATAAAATAGCTCAAAATGAAATATACTGATAGAAAATCTCGAGCGATCTGGTCCCGACTTCCTGGATGCCACAGGAGTACCGGACTGTCGATCCGGGGGTTGCAGGAGCTATTGAGTCACCAGTGTTGCAGCGTCTTTATTCTAAGCGATTCACCAGCGCAAAAGAAAACCCCGATGCGGCGACAATGTCACTACATCGGGGTATCTAAGTGGCGGGGACAGGATTCGAACCTGCGACCTCGAGGTTATGAGCCTCGCGAGCTACCGGGCTGCTCCACCCCGCGTCATGGGTCCTGTGAAGGACGGAATTTGCTTTTTGAAGAGCAGATGAACAGACTGACTTCGCTGGTTTGCAGCGGCGTCTGTCCAGTTATAAGCCCTAACTGCAGTAACAGAATATTGTTACCGAGTGAAGGCATTATAGACAGATCGTCCGCTGTCGTCGAGTAACTTTGTTCAAATTCACCAAAATCAGTGGGAAGTACGCAAAATACCCCGTTTTTTTCGGCGAAATCACTCGTATTCCCACTTCAGAATCCAGGGATCTTTGGTCTCTTTCTGCCAGGCTTTCAGCTTTTCCTGCAGTTTTTCCAGCGTTTCCTGGTGCTCCGGCTCAAAAGCGAGGTTCTTCGATTCGTAAGGATCCACGGACAGATCGTACAGTTCATGCCGGGGGCGGTGCAGGTACGAGTAGACCGTTCGCTGCCCGTACATCTTGTCACCCCGCTTGAGTACACCCTGCCAGGTCGGGGACCGATATAAATCGGAGGCGAACGGGTAGGGGAGTTCGTGGGCGATGTTGAAGATGTACTTGTACTTGCCGCTGAGGATCACCCGCATCGGGTAGTACATCGTGATTTCGTGGAATGTGTGCGAAGCGTAGTGCTCGTCAAAGTCGGGCGCATGTTCCTTGCTCAGGGCACTCCGGAACGAGCGACCGTGGAATTTATAGGGCACCGGTTTGCCGCGACCGGTCGTCCGTTTGCCGTTGTTTTCCGTAGGACGGATCGGGGGCACTGGCTTAGGGGTGACTTCGCAGTAATCGAGAATCGTCGGTGTGAGGTCGGCCCAGGTGACCAGGGCGTCGGTGGTGATGCCCTGTTTTTTCTGTGTCGGATCCCGCACGATCAGCGGCAGGTTCATGCCTGGCTGATAAAGGTTCGTCTTCGCGCCGGGGAACGGAGGGCCGTTATCGCTGAGGAACATGATCAGTGTGTCTTCCCAGTGGCCGGTCTCTTTGAGCGTGTTGATCAGCGAGACCACTCCCTGGTCCAGGCGGGAAATCGCCTGGTAGTATTCGGCCAGTTCCTCTTTGACTTCCTGGTGATTGGGCAGCCAGGGGGGTACCACAATCTGTTCGGGCTTGTATTTGACCGGCGTCACGCCGGGGTAGTGGTCGGGATCGTCGTTGAAGTTGGAATAACCGTCCGGGCCGCCGCCACGGTGGGGATCGCTGCTGCAGTAATACAGGAAGAAGGGACGATCGTCGTCTTCAGTGATCCACTCTTTCGCGTTGGCTGCCATCTTCGCGGAGTTACGGTTTCCCTGGACCCCTTTGTTGCGGTATTCCTGGAACTGGTAAACGTATTCGGGAGCCAGATGATATTTTCCGATCGAGCAGGTCCGGTAGCCGGCCTCTTCCAGAATGATCGGCAGTGACTTTACGGTGGTGTAGGTGCTGAAATGGTTGTAGCCGTGGGCGTGTCCGTAGTGTCCGGTCGCGTGGTTATACAGTCCGGTCATGATCACGGAGCGACTGGCGGAGCAACTGGCGGTGGTGCAGTGTGCCCGGGTGAAACGGGTGCCTGATTCTGCCAGCATGTCGATGCCCGGGGTTTTGATGACTTTATTCCCGTAGCAGCCGGACTGGAAACCCTGGTCGTCGACCACGATCACGAGCACGTTTTTCTGTTTCGGGGCAGCGGACGCCGGGACGGCTGTGCTGAAGACCAGCAGCAGACAGAGCATTGCGTAAAGACAGCGATTCATGATGTTCTTTCTTATGAGTGCAGGAAAGGCGGGAATCGGATGATTGATGTCAGGTCAGGCCTGGAAATTCATTCTAATAGCGGGAAGAACCAATCGCAAATCGACAAATGACAAAGCGGGGAGTTTATGCGAAAGCAGGGAAATCCGGGAGGACTGGCTTGCGACAGGCTGAGTTCCTTTCGATAATTAAGAAATCCACGATGCATTCCCCCGGTCCTGTTTTCGAACGGGGCTCCCACCTGGTTAACATCAGAATGAAGGCAATGACTATGATCACCTGGAAACGCACCACGACGCTGCTGGCTCTGCTGCTGGCGGTTGCTTCGCTGAATCTGGCAGGAGCCGAAGAAGGTAAACTGAATCAGCCCCCGGAAGGCTTCAAACAGCTGTTTAACGGCAAAGACCTGACCGGCTGGAAAGGCCTGGTGGGCAATCCCAAAACACGGGCCAAGATGAGCCCTGAAGAACTGGCCAAAGCCCAGAAGAAGGCCGACGACAGCATGAACGAGCACTGGAAGGTCGTCGATGGCATCATCGTGTTTGACGGCAAAGGCCAGAGCCTGTGCACCGCGAAAGATTACGGCGACTTCGAAATGCTGGTCGACTGGAAGATCAAAAAAGATGGCGACAGCGGCATCTATCTGCGTGGTTCGCCACAGGTCCAGATCTGGGATCCGGCTGTGAAAGCCGCCGGTGGCGTCGGTTCCGGCGGACTCTACAACAACAAAAAGAACCCCAGCAAGCCGCTGCTCACCGCCGATAATCCGGTTGGCGAATGGAACACTTTCCGCATCAAAATGGTGGGAGAAAAGGTCAGCGTCTGGCTGAACGGCAAGCTGGTCGTCGACGACACTCCGCTGGAAAATTACTGGGAGCGGGATAAGCCGATCTACGAAACCGGTCAGATCGAGTTGCAGAACCATGGCAACACGCTTTATTTCCGGAATGTTTTTATCAAAGAACTGGATTAGTGATCTGAGCGATCGATCTTGTTAACATGGGAAAGCGCAGGGAGCTTGCTCTCTGTGCTTTCTGTCTTGTTACGGATTCCTTTGTTACGAAACTTCACGCTATGCTTTCACAGGATGCTCCCTTATCTGACCCCACAGCGCTGGCGCGGTTTGGCAAACTCGAAGTTGTCACCCGGCTGGTTGTGGAAGGTTTCATGATGGGACAGCACAAAAGTCCCTTCAAAGGGGCGAGCGTCGAATTCGTGGAGCATCGCCAGTATTACCCCGGCGATGAAATCCGTCATATCGACTGGCGGGCCTACGGCAAAACCGGGAAGTATTACGTCAAGGAGTTCGAAGAAGAGACCAACCTCCGCTGTTACCTGCTGCTGGACTGTTCGGGCAGCATGGCCTACGCGGGCAAAACGTTAAGTAAATTCGAGTACGCCAAACAACTGGCGGCGGCGCTGGGTTACCTGCTGCTCAGTCAGCGTGACGCCGTCGGGCTGATCACGTTCGACAGTGCGCGGCGGGATTTTATTCAGCCTTCGGCCAATCCCAAGAACTTCGGGCAGATGCTGGAGATCCTGGAGAATGCCAAACCGCGACACGAAACCGCGATCTCTACGGTGCTCTCGGAAGTACAGCCGCTGATCAAACGCCGGAGTCTGGTGGTGCTGATCTCCGACTGTTTCGATGAACCCGAAGCGCTGACGACCACTCTCAAACAGCTGCGTCACGATCGACACGAAGTCCTGCTCTTCCAGGTGGTGGCACCGGAAGAGGAAGAGTTTCCCTTCAGCAAGCCGACCCAGTTCCGCAGCCTGGAGCGGCGGGGCCAGAATCAACTGGTCGACCCGCATCAGTTACGGGCCCGCTATCTGGAGCAGTACCAGGAATTCTGTGCGACACTGTCCCGGCAGTGCGGCTCGGTGCACGTCGATTATCTCAAGTTTCGCACCACCGATCCCTATCATCTGGCGCTGGGGGCCTTCCTGAATCAGCGGACCCGACCCGGACGCAAATAGACGAGAATTGTATGGCTGATGACAAAATCACGATCAACCGACCCCTGGTAGGCATCATTGCGCTGGCCTGTCTGGGAATCGCCGGTTACCTCTACTGGCTGGCACCTCAGGACCTGTTCGCCCAGCAGGATATCGCCACGGGTGCCTTCATGCGGGTGGGATTGCTCATGCTGGCCTTCTGGCTGGCGCTGCCCACAAAGAACCGCGATGCCGCCTGGGCGAATCTGCCTCCCTGGCTGTTTGTGGCAGTGATCGTGACCATTGTGTTATTCGCAACCCGGCCCAAAATCGCGATTCCCCTGATGCTGTTCTTTGGCATCCTGGGGTTCGTGCTCCGCCCCCGCAATAAGAAACGGCGTCCCCCGCGGTATTGAACGTGCGGAGGAGCTCTTATTTACATCGGGCTTTGAGCACGACTGACCGGCTGCACTTTCAGATTCCGGGGCAGTGTGCGAGGTGCCTTGCCATCGGTCTGGGAGACCGAGTCGATGGGTTGAGGAGGCTGCTGAGGTTTGTATGCCCCTGCCTGTTGCCGCTGTTTCCCGTCGATATAGACCCGGGCTGCAACCTTCAGTAACTGCGGACGCCGGATGGGCAGGATGCCTTCCAGGTTGCTGGCCAGACGCTCTACCCAGCCGGGCTGTCGTTCCATCGCCAGAGACATCATGTGCATGAAGATGGAGACTTCCTTGAAGTTGCGATCCAGAATCGCGTTACTGACCGGTGCCAGAATCTTGGCAGCAACTTCCACGGTCTGCGAAGGGAAGGAGACATACATCGTGACCTGATGCGAGATGGAGTCCTGTTTCTGATTGTCGCCCGGAAAATATTCGGTCTGCAGGTGCAGCAGGGCTCTGGCTGAGATCGGCTTGGCGATCAGCGGACTTTTGTAGACCCCCGAACAGAGCACGATCGATTCTGTGGGAGTCTGGTAGATGACATCCAGTGTTCCCAGCGTACCATCGCCGGCATCGACTTCATACGAATAGGGGCCGGTCTGCCACATCTTGAATTCCGAGAGCTGCATCTGTCTCCAGATACTCACCACCACATCAGGATGTGCGATGAAATAAGCGTAGGCAGCATGGTTCACGTCCGTGTGAATTTTGGGCAGCACGCGGAACATGCTGATGTCTTTGAGTACGTATTCGGCATTCGTCCGGTTGGCAGGTGTCAGTTTATCCAGAGGCAGTTTTGCCAGGCAGGCTTTACGGTCGCCGCGGGAGGAAGATCCCTTGGATAACAGTTTGATCAGATCTTCTTCACTGGGGATGGGCAGAGGCTCATCCGCCGGTCTCTGTTCTTTTTCGAATTCAGTCAGCTGCCGATCATTGTCCTTTAACAGATATTGATCGGCAGCTGACTTCGTCAGGGCCGGGCTCTGGCCATCGCGTTGTTGATCGCGTTGTTGTCTGGCGGGTGCTTCCTGGGCGGAGACAATTGCAGCAGGGACTGTGATGCTGGTAGTTACAGTCAGTACCAGAATCGTGAGTCGCTGAATGAATTGTGTCTTATCCATTTTGATCATAGTGAGACCTGTCTCTTTCCGCTGTCCGCTGATAATTGTTCTGGTTTTGTGCCTCGTTGAAACTGGGAATGTCAGTCAACGGGCGCACTCGCGGCGGGGGCCAGTGTGGGGCCGTCCCCAGGCAGAGGTGCGCTGACAGATTCGTTGGTAAACGGCTCTGGCGGCACAAACGTCGCTGGTTCGGGAAGAGGGACCAGGTCATCGATGGATTCGTCGCTGATGTCCTGCTGGCTGCTGTATTCCGTTCTCGGTTCAGCAGTGTAGTAGTATTCTGGTCGGCAGTCAGAGCAGCATTTGCACCACCAGCGGTTGAATCGAGAACGGCACCAGTCCGGTTTGCCGATTCGAGTCAGGTCCCAGGTGGGACGGTAGAATCGGTCAACATAGACTTGCGTGTCGCTGACATCATCGATCAGATTATAGTAGAGATTGCTGCCCCTGAAGCACTGACAACCCGAGCAGAACAGGATTGGCTGTGCCAGGACAATGCAGACAAATGCTGCGCGCATTCGCGGTATCCTCCCCCCCATTTGAGTGTGACCATCCTTAGTCACCACCAGTCTGATGAAGTTGTTCATCAGTCGTACAATCGCCTGTACCTTAGGATGATCGGCTCGCCCGGACGGGAAACTTTATCGATTATTCGGAATGAGCCGGTTATCGCGATATTGTGGGGGCCGCTTCGGTAACCGCAGGGGGGCTGCCGCCAAACCTCTATATTTGTAGAGGAAAACTTGAAAAAATCCGTCAGATTTCAGACGGAACTCCTTGTGATACGAAGCAATCTTGTGATTTCAGCGGCCGTGCGTGATACTGGATGAAATGATTCATATGACAGTAGAAAAGCAGCCAGGATCGAAAGGGAGAGTGTACATGTTCAAACTGATGAGAAAAGTGGCGCACGTTTCCTGTCTGCTGGCCAGTCTGACTGTATTAACTCCGTTACCAGCCGGTGAGCCGGACCGTGGTGACCCCTGGCCGATCCATATCATAGACGACTCGTCCCGTGGGGCCGACGGTGTGAAACTGTTTGATCTCGACCGCGATGGTCTGCTGGATCTGACGACCGGCTGGGAAGAGGGAGGCGTGACCCGTATTTATCGCAATCCCGGACCCGACCGCGCGAAACTGCCCTGGCCTGCGTTGACCGTGGGTAAGACGCCCCATGTAGAAGACGCCGCCTGGATCGATCTGGAACGCAACGGACGCAAGGCGGTGGTCAGCTGCTGTGAAGGCAAGACGCGGGCGGTTTTCGTGCATTGGGCTCCTTACGAGAAGCCCTTTGAGCAACCCTGGCAGCAGGCAGTGATTCCGGCATCAAAGGATCGGATGATGTGGATGTTTGCTGTTCCCGCGAAACTGAGCCTTGATGCACGCGGGGGCGAAGAACTGGTGGCGGCCGGCAAAGGACCCGGTGCAGAGATTGGCTGGTTTGAATGTAAGGCAGAAGCGCGCGATCTGTCGAATTACAAGTGGCACCCGCTTTCCCCGGCCGGCTGGATCATGTCATTATATATGGTCGATATGGATGGCGATGGAGACCAGGACATTCTGACCACAGACCGTAAAGGAAAACTGCGCGGCTGTCGCTGGCTTGAAAATCCGGGTTTCGTCAGATTCAAGGGGGAGAAGTGGAAGAATCACTGGGTCGGCGGCCGGGATCGGGAGGTGATGTTCGCCCATCTGGCCGACCTGGATCAGGATGGTTTACAGGACGTCCTGTTTGTCTCACGTAACCCAGATGAAGTGCACTGGTACCGACGTCTCGACAAGAGCGGTCAGAAATGGGAACATCAGGTCGTTCCTTATCCGGAAAACACCGGGGGGGGAAAAGGGGTTGCGGTGGGCGACCTGGATCGGGACGGTCAGCTGGATCTGGTACTCAGTTGCGAACATGCCGAGCCTCCCAAATCCGGGATGTTCTGGATGCGCGGCTCTCGCAAGGGGGAGCAATTCCACTGGGAACCGCGTGAGATCAGCGGACCGAAGGGAATTAAGTATGACCGCATCGAACTACTGGATCTGGATGCCGACGGCGATCTGGATGTGATCTGCTGTGAAGAACGGCATCAGAAACGGGGGCTGGGGCTGTTCTGGTATGAGAACCCGCAGCTGCAGAAAGACACCGTTCAGAGTAAGAAGAGTTCCCGCTGAACTGTTTCCCACAGACGCCTGAGCCAGACGTATCCCAGAGAACGCTGACCACAGTCAATCTGCGGGAGTACCGAGGCGCCGGGGCGCAACCCCTTGATCGACTCGCGATCCAGTTTCACTGTGATTTGAACTACGGGAGTCCCTTCTTCATCGGGTTCCGCGGTCGCGGCGATGGACTGAATCGTGCCGGTATAGGTCTGGTCCGGATCGGTCAGCAGTAAAAAGGAAACGTTGAGTGGCGATTCACTCGCTCTCTGGGCAGCCAGGATGTGGCCGACTTCAGAATCCGGCACCTGCATTTTCAGTTCCCAGGGACCTTTCAGATCTGCGACGGTGAGCAGTCGCTGCCCCCGTTGCACGGGGCGTGCCAGCAGCTTTTCCTGCAGATCCCAGGTAAGCACTTCGCCGTTAATGGGACTTTTGAGCAGCAGCGCATCCTGTTGATTTTTCAGGAGCGTCCGTTGTTCGGTCAGGCTTTTGAGACGTTCGTTGAGTTCTTCCTGTTCGGCGGTCAGGCGATTGCCCCGCTGCAGGGCGTCGGCGTCGGTGGGGTTGAGTTCCAGTCGGGCTGCCTGAATCACTGCCAGGCGTTTCTGGACCGTCTGGATCTCGCCACGCACGCGGCTGGATTCGAGTTCCAGATCCGAATCGCGGAGGGTCAACAGTGTCTGATCCCGGGTGACCTCCTCTCCCTGGTGAACGAGGATCTGATCGACGATGCCGTCCGCGGTCGCGAAGATGTTCTGCTGTTCGACCGGCTGCAGGGCGCCCGTTCCTTCAATCGTAAATGTGGCCGGCGTCAGTATCAGAATGGCGGCGATCACTGCCAGGATCACGCCGACGGTCCCCAGTTTCCGCCAGGTCAGCTGACGGTTGCGAACAGGCGAGTGTGACCAGAATTTGAGAATCGGGAAGAAGGGAAAGCTTTCATATTGAAGTGCATTGTAGAGCGCGGTTCCCCCATGCCGGGAGACTGCCAGGGCACGATCGAGAAGCGTCTGGCTGGTGGCGACGACATGAAACTGCTCGACGACGATCGCGCCAATCATCTGTTCCGTGGGAGAACTGTGATCGTGCAGGCGCGTATTGCCGGCCGGCTCGACCGTTTCCTGGGTAATATGTTTCAATGGGAAAATCATCAGGGAACGCGACGCTGCCAGATCGAGGTAAGCGTGCAGTGGTTCGGTGATTTGCGGGGGATAGTTCTGGTCCGCTTCCCAGTTCCAGTAAGGACGGTTCAATGCCTGGATGCGCGTGACCAGTGTTTCCAGCCGCTGAACCGATTCGGAACGGCGTTCGATACTTTCGACGCCGCTGGCCGCCATCAGGCGATAGGACTGGCCGGTACGCTGCAGGACCGAGACCCGATCGCAGTTGATCAGCAGGCGACCTTCATTGGCAATGATATAAGCGGTCTGCCGTGCATCCAGATGCAGATGCACGTGTTCGGAGAAACGCTCGAATTCTTCCCAGAGCGTTTCCAGTTCCTGCAGCTTGAGCAGTTGCTGATGCTGGCAGAAGTCGTCGGAGATTTCACACAGCGCGCTGATAAACCGGAGGTAACCATCCTGGGCTGCGTACGAACGGGGTGGCGGATGGATGATTTCCAGAATCCCGAGACTGGCGACCGAGTCGCGCATGATGCGGACCGGGCAGAGAATCAGATTTTCCGTGAGTGGGTTTCTCCCCTGGTGTTGCGCAGACAAACCGGACTCGGCGGCGATGCTGGCCGGCTCGTTCTCCAGCAGGGCTTCGTTGAGCAGTTGGCGATGCCGGGCGATCTGTTCCTGGCTCAGTCCCAGGATCGGGTCGGTTTCAGGATTCAGCCCCTGCTTCTGAATGAGTTCAAAATCGCGCTGTGCATTGGGAATCCAGAGCAGGGCGCCCCGGGCATTGAGCCCCTGGATGGCCCGCTCAACCAGTTCCGCATAAAAGTGCTGGCCGGAAATCTCGGTACGCGAGATTTGCGCCAGCCCCATTACGAGCCCTTCAATCTCCTGCCAGACATTTTCGATGGAAGAGGATTCGTCAGTAGTCATCAGACTTGTCAGGTAATAAAGGTTTCGGGTGATTTCTGATTCCGAAAAGCGGGCAGCTTCAGGAACGGACCCTGCTTCCTACATCCTAACATAGCGGCCGAACTCGCACTGGGATCGAGGCGAAAAAAGCGGTCGGGGTTCTTAAAGTTATTGGTGTACAACTTTAAATCATTGCGCAGATTCGCTGATCGGCGCAGGCTGAAATAGTAAGTGAACTGGCGGAACTGTTAAGGTGGGTTAAATGCGATACACGGGATAGGTGTGTCGCCTGTTAGGATTATCCGATTATGCGGAATATTCCAGATGTGACGAAAATTCGCTTTGGGAAGGACTGGATTGCAGCCGATGAGATGAGAGAGTGTAAAGCTTTTTTGGTACATGGTCCAGACTGACCAGGGTTATTCAATGAACCGTATCCTGACACGAATGATGCTTCTGCTGGCGGTAGCTCCCACGCTACTGGGGCCAGGTTGCAGCAGTTTCATGAACAAGTCGTTTCAGGAAGAGTTCGTGGAAAGCGAGGAAGTGTACCAGCAGGTGGCCCATGAAATCGAGTATCCGAACGTGGAATCGATCGACGAAGGCGACACGATCGGTACGATGGCCCCCTCGACGGTGTCCAGCTCAGCAACTCCCGATTACTGGGATCTGTCTCTGCAGGAAGCCGTACGGATGGCACTGGAGAGTTCCAAGGTTCTGGGTGATGTCGGAGGCGTTTCTTTGAATTCGCCCGCTGCTGTCACTACGAAATACGATCCTGCGATTACTGAGGCGGACCCCCGTTATGGTGTGGCTGCCGCACTGAGTGCGTATGATGCGACCCTGTCAGCAAGTACGTTCTTCGAGAAAAACGATAAAGCGTTGAACAACGTCTTCTTCGGCGGTGGTACCCGCCTGTTGCGTCAGGATGCGATGGTGATCCAGGCGCAGCTGACCAAGAAAGCCATGACCGGTACCGAGTTTACCTTGCGGGATTACATCGACTACGATGCTAACAACTCGCCCGGTAACCAGTTCCCACATGCTTATCAGAACAACATCGAAATGGAATTCCGGCATCCACTGTTGCGGGGTGGCGGAATCGATTTCAACCAGCTGGCCGGACCCAGTAATACGCCGGGAGTGATCAACGGTGTGATTATTGCCCGAATGAATACCGACATCAGTCTCGGTGAATTCGAGATTGCGGTTCGTAACCTGGTGAGCGATGTCGAGAATGCTTACTGGGATCTGTATTACGGTTACCGTGATCTGGATGCGAAAATCATGGCCCGCGATTCGGCGCTGGAGACCTGGCGGCGGATACATGCCTTGTATGAAAATGGACGTCGCGGGGGCGAAGCGGAAAAAGAAGCCCAGGCCCGCGAACAGTATTTCCGATACCAGGCTGAAGTGGAAAACGCCTTGAGCGGTCGTCTGCTGAACGGCACACATACCAACAACGGCAGCCAGGGCGGAACCTTCCAGAGCAATCATGGTGTGTATGTCGCCGAACGTCGTTTGCGGAAGTTGATGGGCATTCCGATCAACGACGGCCGTCTGATTCGACCTGCGGATGAACCTTCACTGGCCCGCGTCGATTTTGACTGGGAAGAGACGCTGATTGAATCGCTGGAGCGACGACCGGAAATCCGGCGTCAGCGCTGGGCGATCAAGAAATACGAACTGGAACTGCAGGCCAACGAAAACTTCCTGATGCCCGAACTCGATCTGATTGGTCGGTACCGCTGGCGTGGCTTTGGTAAAAACTTCCTGGCCACCGGTTCCAACCCGGGACCGTATCAGGGTGCTTTGAATACCCTGTTCGACGGAAACTTACAGGAATGGCAGCTGGGGCTGGAATTCTCGGTTCCCCTCGGACGACGCCAGGCACATGCGGCCATGCGAAATGCGGAACTGCAACTGGCCCGCAGTCGGGCGATTCTGCATGAACAGGAACGGACTGTGGTGCAGAGTTTGAGTAACTCAATCGCTGATGTAGATCGTGCGTATGCGGTCATGCAGACTACTTTTAACCGTCGTCATGCGGCACGCCAGGAAGTGGCTGCGGTCCAGGCGGCTTATGAATCAGATAATGCGACCCTCGATCTGCTGCTCGAAGCGCAGCGGCGCCAGGCGGAAGCAGACAGCAGTTATTATCGTTCGCTGGTGGAATATGCCCTGGCGGTGAAGAACGTGCAGTTTGAGAAAGGCTCGCTGCTCTCTTACAACAATATTTTCCTGGCTGAGGGGGGCTGGCCTCAAAAAGCCTACATGGATGCCGCAGAGCGGGATCGCCTGAAAGGGCACGTCCGGAATATCGTGGCGGCACCAATCTATACCGGCGAGATTTCCAAGGGAGTCTATCCTCAACTGTTGACTCCAGGTGCAGAACCGGTAGAACAGGCGACACCTTCGCCTGAGCCGATGCCCGAAAACACCCCGCCACCAGTGCCCGGTGTGACGGGACCATCCGCGGAAGCACCCCTGGGTGAAATGATTCAGTCCATCGACTTTGACGAACCAGCTGGGTCTGCCGGAGCGGTGCAGAATCTGCAGGGAACCGCAGCAGGCAGTGGAGCGGATCCCTTCATTCCCCCCGAACCTTCCCAGCGGAGTGTCTCCCCGGCACTCAAGGCCGCCTTCCTGGGGGCGGCAGCAGAGTCGTCAGCAGAAGCGCTCCCGACAGCGGAACCTGTTTCCCAGCCGACAGCGAACTTTGGCGGCCGACCAGGTGTCGAGTTTGAACCGACCCTGCGATCCGCACGTCAGCATCAGATTCAGGAGTTTCCAGTGCGTGACCGTGCGGGAGTCCAGGATCCATTCAAAAATTACCGTAATTCCGGTCCCCGCTGGGAGCCCGTGCCGATTCCTGCTGAAAAGCAGCGTAATCTGAGAGATTTTTCAGGTGAAGTGAAGCGTTTTCCGCTGAAAGAGGCGGATTCGTCTGCGGAATAGCGGGAGTACACTGCCCGGGATTTCGGGATTGAGAGGGAGCAGAAATCCGTCTCCCTGATCTGATTTCAGGCAAAATAGTGTATCGATGTTACTTGCCACTTTTTGCAGATTGATATAACTTAAGATGTAACAGTATATTTTAGCCAGAATGCATAAACGGATTCTGGCACGAAGGAAAGGCATCTCCTGAGAGATGTTCTTTTTTCATATCAGCCGTAATGGCGATCGTGTGTTCCTGGGGCATTTGCTGTGATCAGCAGGACACGAAACCGATTTCTTTATTGATACCAAGGAGAAACAAGCAATCGAAACAACGCAGAGACTTAATGACCAGATTCGGATCAGTCCGGTGCGGGTCATTGATCAGGACGGGGAACAATTAGGAGTGATCCCCACAGCGGAAGCTTTGAAGTTAGCGATGGAGGCCAACCTGGATCTGGTGGAAGTGGCCTCAGACGCAAAGCCCCCTGTCTGTCGGATTATGGACTATGGGAAGCTGAAGTACGAGCGTAAAAAGAAGACCAGTAAAAATACCAAACAACATCAGGTGCATCTGAAAGAAATCCGGATGCGTCCGAAAATCGGCAAGCATGACATTGAGTTCAAGCTGAAGAGCGCCCGAAAATTTCTGGAACAGAAAGATAAGGTCAAATTCAATATCATGTTCCGTGGTCGTGAAAATGCGCACCATGAACTGGGCCGAACGATCCTGGGAGAAATCCAGGAACAACTCTCCGACCTGGCAAAAGTGGAACAGGCACCCACAATGGCCAGCGGACGAAATATGGTCATGGTACTGGCTCCCCGGTAATCACGTGCGCTAGACCGTGCTTCTCTGGGACAATTCGAAATGAATTTCTGAGCCGCTGATTCTGCGCGCGGCGCATGCCTGGTGTCAGCGATCCATGTGGAGCATCATTCAGGGCTGAACCCAGGCGCCGCTGCGATTGCTTTCAATGATGGCCTCGATCACTTTCATGTTGGCGACAGCATCGGAGAGTGGGGTCGGCACTTCAGTATTGTTAATGATGGCCAGGGAAAGCAGATCGCCTTGAATTGTGTACTGGTTGCAGATATCCAGCTTGATTTCGGCGATATCCGCGCCTGTCTGATGCCAGACCCGGCAGGGGCGATCGATGGGAGCATTGAACGGAATTTCAATTTCCACACGCCCTTGAGTGCCATGGATATTGACCCGCTGATACGGATTGAGCTGCGTCGAGCAGGTGAAAGTAGAGGTCCCGTTGCCAAAATCAAGCGTTGCTGAGGCCAGGCGGTCGGTTCCCAGCTCACTGTCGTATTCCACAATGCCTGAGACGCGTTGTGGTTGCTGATCGAAGATGAACCGCGACAGGGAGATCGGATAGCAGCCGATATCCATCAGGCCGCCTCCACCGATTTCACTCTGGTTGCGAATATTCTGCGGGTCCGCGTTAAAGTAAGAGAAAAAGGACTGAATTGTACGCAGCTCACCGATCGTGCCGTCCTGAATCAGTTTTTTCGCGAGCTGCCATTGCGGGTGATGGCGGTACATGAAGGCTTCCATCACTTTCAGTTCCGGATGGGCCTGGGCGCAGTCGAGCAGTTCCTGTCCCTCGCGGGAGGAGAGCCCGATCGGTTTTTCACACAGTACGTGTTTGCCGGCTTCGATGGCTTTGATGGACCAGGGGACATGCAGGTGGTTAGGTAACGGATTGTAGATGGCATCAATTTCCGGGTCGGCCAGCAGTTCCTCATAAGAACCGTAGGCGCGAGGAATGCCCAGCTCGGATGCGGTCTGTTCAGCCTGGGCGAGATTACGCGAGGCCAGGGCGCTGATTTCACAGAATTCCCCCTGCTGCATGGCGGGGATGACCTGTACGGTACCAATTTTTGCGGTGCTCAAAATGCCCCAGCGGATGCGATTGCTCATAGACTGTGCCGCCTCTGTTCAAGTGTGCGTTGATCTCGTGGGTGAGGTGTAAACTGACTGTCATCATGCAGGATCACAGTCGGTCTGTAAAGTCAGCAGCCATGACGACGCACACGGGACGCACAAGGCAGAAGCGAGATGATTTCGCGACCCGACAGCTGTAAATTCGTCGTCTGGTTCAGTCGAGAAAAGTGGGTGGAGGCGTTCACCGTTTTGGGGAACCGGGATTCTCGACAATGAGACTCGCTGGCGAGCGGGCAGGAAAATCAGGCAGGTCAGGCCATATTGGATGAGAATGTCCTGTAAAGGGCTTTCTCCCTGTGACGGCTGGGGCTATTGCTTAGGGGATCTACCGGGACTGCGGTTTCCGTTTGTCCCCAATTTTGAGAATTTCAAAACGGGCTACTCCCGAGTCCAAGAAACTTTCCCCTACTTAACGCTCAATGGATTGCTTACATTCCGTGTTGCATTTATTCTTCGAAAAAAGATGGGGTATCATCTCTCCTCACCGGTTGAAAAGTCCGCTGTGACCATCGATTGACTCATCAATCTCAAGGACACGCTCTGTCTGTTTCAGGATGGTCTGGCTCGAAAGGTCTTATCAGGTATATCAAAAATGGATCGTTTTCTGTTTCCGAAATGGACAAATACGATTGTGCCAGTGCTGGGTGCCCTGGGTGCGGTTGGTGTCCTGTATGTTATAGGTATGGTTGCATTTGGGGCAAGTCCGGAGACGACGGACGTCGGTTATCAGCCCGAACAGCCTCTGCCTTTCAGTCACGCTCTGCATGCAGGTAAATTGAAGCTGGACTGCCGCTACTGTCATAACACGGTCGAAGTGGCCGGGCATGCGGCTGTGCCTCCTACCAAAACCTGTTTGAACTGCCATTCTGGTGCCGACGCCAACGGTGTCGTGAATACCGTGGCCATTCACTCGACCAGCGCCAAGCTGGCTCCCATCCGTGAGAGTCAGGCGACTGGTAAATCCATGCAATGGCGTCGCGTGCATGACCTGCCTGATTATGTGTACTTCAACCATAGTGCCCACGTTCGTCGTGGTGTGAGCTGTGTTTCCTGCCATGGTCGAGTCGACAAAATGGAAAAGGTAACCCAGGTCAAGCCGCTGAGCATGGGCTGGTGTCTGGAGTGTCATCGGCACCCTGAACCGAATCTGCGTCCGCCTGAGCTTGTCACCAAGCTCGACTGGAAGCCCGAAGGGGATCCGGATGAAGTCGGGGCGAAGATTCGGAAAGAATTGAATTTGAATCCTTCTTCTAATTGTTCTACGTGTCACCGCTAAGGGGTTCGGTTGTGGATAAAAAGTATTGGCGAAGTCTGGGTGAGTTGCATTCCACACCGGAATTTGAAGAGATATTACATCGCGAGTTTCCCGTGGCTGCTTCCGAGTATCCCGAAGGGGTTTCGCGACGTCGCTGGATGCAGATTATGGGAGCCTCTGTTGCTCTGGCTGGGGTAACAGGTTGTCGCTGGGAAGATGAGAAGATTTCTCCCAGTGTCTCTCGTCCCGAGGGGTTGATTCCCGGCGTTCCGCAGAAATTTGCCACCTTTATGGAGCTGGGTGGTCAGGCGGAAGCGCTGCTGGTGACCTGCTATGACGGGCGTCCCATCAAGGTCGAGGGAAATCCGGATTCGGCACAGAATCGTGGTTCTTCCACCGCTCTGGCGCAGTCCGAAACGCTGTCGCTGTACGATCCCGATCGCGCTGTAGGCGTGGTTGAGCGGAAGGGCGGAGAGCGTTATAACCGCGACTGGCAGGCGTTTCTGGCGTATTCAGATAAAGTGCTGGGTCAGGCACGAGAGAACGGCGGGGCCAAACTGCGGGTACTCGCCGATGTAAGCACTTCCGCAACGCGGAAGGGCCTGCAGGATAAGTTCGCAGCCATGTATCCCGAGGCACGCTGGTACGATTACAGCGCTGCGAACCGGGACAATGTTTACGCCGGTTCGCAACTGGCATTCGGTGAAGTAGTGCGGCCGCACTTCGATCTGAAGAAGGCCAATATCATCGTCTGTCTGGATGAGGATCTGCTCTCGGAGCATCCCGCCGGAATGCTGCATACTCGCGACTGGGCTGCCCGTCGTGATCCTGCCGCCGGCCCGATGAACCGTCTCTATGCGGTTGAAAGTCGTTACACCACGACCGGCGTTGCGGCAGACCATCGTCTGCCCACCCGCTCTGTCGATCTCGGGGCCTTCCTGACGAAGCTGGAAGCACAGGTGCAGGCAGGAATCGATGGCAAGAAGACCGAAGCGGCCAGTGAAGAGTATGCGGACAAAGTGCTCGCTGCGATGGTGGAAGATCTGGTTGCCAATCAGGGTTCAAGCCTGATTGCCATCGGTGCCAGCCAGCCCGCTGAATTGCAGGCACGTGTGCATAAGCTGAATGAAAAGCTTGGCAACGTTGGCGAAGCGGTCAAGTACTCGAAAGAGCCGCTGGCAACGGAAACGCCTGCAGTTGAAGCACTGCGAAAACTGACGGAAGAAATGCAGTCGGGAGCCGTAGAAACGCTGGTCATTCTGGGAGGCAATCCTGCTTACAACGCACCTGGCGACATCGATTTTGTCGGTGCGCTCTCCAAAGTGACGAATGCGATTCACCTGGGCGAGTACGAAGACGAAACTTCGCTGCTCTGTCACTGGCATCTGCCCAAGACACATCCGTTCGAGCAGTGGGGCGATTCCCGTGCTTATGACGGAACCCTGTGTGTCGCGCAGCCTCTGATTGAGCCTCTGCACGACGGCAAGTCGGAAGTCGAACTGCTGGCAATCCTGTGTGGCGACAAGCATCCCAACGGAATGGAACTGGTCAAAGCAGCCGTCAAAGGTTCGCTCGATTCGATGGCGGTGAACTCTTCCTGGCGTCGTTCCGTGCATGACGGATTTGTCAAAGGAAGTTCGCTTCCTGCCGTTTCACCCAAGGTCAAAGATCTGCCGGCTGCTAAGGATGTGGAAACCTCAGACGACGAGCTGGAGCTGGTCTTCTATCTCAGTCCTCAGATGTACGACGGGCGGTTTGCCAACAGTGGCTGGCTGCAGGAAACGCCCGACAGTCTGACCAAGATTACCTGGGACAACGCGGCACTTATCGCTCCCAAGACAGCCGATGATCTGGGGGTCAAGTTTGGTTCTGTTGTGAAGCTGATTCTGGACGGAAAGTCACTGGAATTACCCGTTTACGTTCTGCCGGGGCAGGCCCCGAATTCGATCGCTGTCGCCCTGGGTTACGGCCGTACTGCCGCCGGCCTGGTGGGTGGGGATGTCGCCCGCGATGTGAAGCCGGTTGGTGAAAACGTCGCCGCTCTGCAGGTCAAGGGGGCCATGGATTTCAAGACCGGCCTCAAGGTTGAGAAGACCGGTAAATACTACGAGCTGGCGGTCACACAGGATCACCATGCCATCGATACCGTCGGTGGCAATGAGGTTCTGGGTCGTGTCGGACAACTGGTGCGTGAAGGGGCTCTGAACGAGTGGGAACAAGATCCCGGCTTCGCTGAGAGCCGCACCCATCATCCCAAACTGAAATCTCCCTGGGAAGAGCTCTCTTACGACGGGCATGCCTGGGGGATGTCAATCGACCTGTCCAAGTGCGTCGGCTGTAATGCCTGTACGGTCGCCTGTCAGGCGGAAAACAACGTACCGGTCGTCGGTCGCGAGCAGGTGATTAACAGTCGTGAAATGCACTGGATGCGGATCGACCGCTACTTCACGGGAGAAGACGTCAACAATCCGGGCGTGGCAACACAACCGATGTTGTGTCAGCAGTGCGAACTGGCTCCCTGTGAGCAGGTCTGTCCCGTGGCTGCAACCGTGCACACTGACGAAGGTCTGAACGACATGGTTTACAACCGCTGTGTCGGAACCCGTTACTGTGCGAACAACTGTCCTTACAAAGTGCGTCGCTTCAACTACTTCAACTTCAATAAGATCTACGAACAGCCCCGCGGCAAGCTGCAGGCCCTGGTGCTGAACCCCGAAGTCACCGTCCGTCACCGTGGTGTGATGGAAAAATGTACTTACTGTGTCCAGCGCATCAAAGCCGTCCAGATCGAAGCCAAGAACGAACAGCGGCCGATCGAAGATGGTGAAATCGTCACCGCCTGTCAGCAGGCCTGTTCTGCCAAGGCAATCGAGTTCGGCGATCTGAATAACGAAAACAGCCGCGTAGCGAAGGCACACGCCAATCCGCGTACCTACACTGCGTTGTCTGAACTGAATGTTAAACCTCGTACTTCTTACATGGCCCGGATTCACAATCCGCATCCTTCACTGGCACCGCCGATCCCTGAGCATCACAGCCATGGACATGCCGGCGAGCAGCATGCGGAAGCCGATCATCACGAGAAACATGATGAAGGCAAACATGATGAGAAGCACGAAAAGAGTGAAAAACATTAAGAGTGTAGCAGAGCTACTGAGACTTTCTGTGGCTGTGTGACAGAACGAATTACCAATCCGTTTGATTTTATAAAGTAAAGAACTGGAACTATGGCTTCAGTAGCTTCCGAGCCAATTGACACAACAACTGAAGTTCCCGGCAAACGTACTCCCCTCGTAACCGGGGCGCATGATTACGGGTCCATTACCGAAGCTGTCTGCCGACTGGCGGAATGTAAGGCGCCTCTGAGCTGGTATCTGGCGCTGGCCGTTTCCGCCTCGCTGATGGGGATGCTGTTCGGCCTGGTGGGATACCTGATTATCACCGGTGTCGGTGTCTGGGGTAACCGCAGTCCTGTCTTCTGGGGCTGGCCGATCGTGAACTTCGTGTTCTGGGTCGGTATCGGTCACGCGGGAACGCTGATTTCCGCGATTCTGTTCCTGTTCCGCCAGGACTGGCGTACCGGGATTAACCGTGCCGCGGAAGCAATGACGATCTTTGCTGTAATCTGTGCCGGTCTGTTCCCCGGAATTCACATCGGTCGCGTCTGGCTGGCTTACTGGCTGTTCCCGATTCCGAACCAGATGTCAATGTGGCCGAACTTCCGCAGCCCGCTGCTGTGGGACGTGTTCGCGGTTTCTACCTACGCCACCGTTTCGCTGCTCTTCTGGTACATGGGGATGATCCCCGACCTGGCCACGCTGCGTGACCGGGCCAAAAACAAGGTTGCCCAGTTTGCCTACGGTCTGTTCTCCCTGGGCTGGAACGGATCTTCCCGTCACTGGCACCGTTACGAACGGGCTTACCTGCTGCTGGCCGCCCTGGCGACTCCGCTGGTGCTCAGTGTGCATACCATCGTTAGTTTTGACTTTGCCGTTTCACAGCTGCCCGGGTGGCATACCACGATCTTCCCGCCTTACTTCGTCGCAGGGGCGGTTTTCAGTGGTTTCGCCATGGTGCTGACCCTGATGATTCCCGTGCGTTCCATCTGCGGAATTAAAGACCTGCTGACCGACCGTCACCTCGAAAACATGACCAAGGTGATTATCGCCACCGGTTCGATGGTCGGTTATGCCTACGCAATGGAATTCTTTATCGCCTGGTACGGCGGTAACCGCTACGAAACATTCGCCTTTATCAACCGTGCCTTCGGTCCTTACGCCTGGGCGTACTGGATCATGGTGACCTGTAACGTAATCAGCCCGCAGCTGTTCTGGATTAAGAAGATCCGCACGACGCCGTGGATGATTTTTGTTGTCTGTATTTTCGTCAACATCGGTATGTGGTTCGAACGCTTCGTGATTACCGTCACATCGCTGAGCCGCGACTTCCTGCCTTCCAGTTGGGGTTATTTCAAGCCGACCATTGTTGACATCTTAATGTTAATCGGCAGTTTCGGTCTGTTTATGACGCTGTTCCTGCTCTTCTGTAAATTCCTGCCGATGGTGGCGATGGCAGAAGTCAAGAGCGTGGTTTATGAACCCCCGGGACACGGCGACTATCAGCCCAAGGACGAAGAATTAGATTAGTCCTCAGCTGTCCGCCTGTGTTTGGGATACGACTTAACTCATTTGTTTGAATAAAAAGATTATGGCAACCACAATCGAACAACCTGAAAAAACAAAAGCAGAGCCTGAGCTTCTCGGGTTACTTGCCGAGTTCGATGATCCGCATGCGTTGGTCGCAGCATCCACAAAAGTACGCGATGCCGGCTACAACCGCTGGGATACTCACACACCATTCCCGATGCACGGGATTGATGAAGCGATGGGGATCAAGTGGACCATCCTGCCCTGGATCGTGGCTGCCTGCGGTCTGACCGGCGGAACCATCGCCATCAGCATGCAGTACTGGATGAACGCGGTCGACTATCCTTTCCTGATCAGTGGTAAGCCGCTGTTCAGTATTCCGGCCTGTATTCCAATTACATTCGAACTCTCCGTGCTGCTGGCGGCCTTTGGGGCCTTCTTCGGAATGCTGGGGCTCAACCAACTGCCCAAGTTATACAATCCGATGTTCAAGTCAGAAGCCTTTCGCCGGGTGACGAACGATCGCTTCTTCCTGAGTATGGATGCCAGCGATCCGAAGTTCTCCGAAATTGATACCGGCGAATTCGTGAAATCACTGAATCCGATCCATGTGGAAGAATTCTGGTCGGATGTGGAATCTCCCAAGCTGCCGCGGAACCTGAAACTGGGCCTGAGCCTGGTCGGTGTATTCATGCTGATGCCCATCGCCCTGGTGGCTTACAAGCGCTCGACGGTTACTGATACACCACGTATCCACATTGTCCCCGATATGGATTTCCAGCCGAAACTGAAAACTCAGAATACCACGGGTATCTTCGGGGATGGACGTGAAGTGCGTCCGCATATTCCCGGAACCATTCCCCGTGGTCAGTTCAAAGACGACAATGTTCCCTTCTACTACGGTTTGAAAGAACTGCCGGAAGATCAGGACGTGATTACGATCGCTGTCCAGGATGATAAGAAAGCGGACGAGAAGAAACCTGTCGCCGACGAAAAGCCCGCTGAAGCAGGTAAGGCGGACGCGAAGTCTGCTGCCGCCGCAAAAGCAGCAGAAGACGATAAACTGGCCAAGCTGCCCTGGGTTACCGAATTTCCGATGCCTGTGACAGAGAAGATGATGGCCCGCGGTAAGGAACGGTTCCGGATTTACTGTTCGGTCTGCCACGGTCTGGGCGGCGAAGGCGATGGTCTGGTCACCTTGCGAGCCATGGATCTGCAGCAGGGGACCTGGGTGAAACCGGCTTCCTATCACACAGATAACGTGCGGAAACAGCCCGTGGGCCGCCTGTTTAATACGATTACCAACGGAGTTCGGAAGATGCCCGCTTACGGGCCTCAGATTCCCCCGGAAGATCGCTGGGCGATTGTCTTGTACGTGAGGGCCCTGCAGAAGAGCCACCAGGTAGACGCCAAGACCTTGACCGATGAAGAAAAACAAAAACTTCGGGACACCAAATAACAAGTACTTTCTATAATTCACTGTTGAATTCAATCTCGTTGTAAAACAAGAAACGTTATGGAAACTTCACACGACGCTGATAAAAAAATTACTGTGCAATCCCTGGCTGACCTGGGGCCGCTTCCGATGAAAGTCGCTCTGGGCTGCTCCGTCCTGCTGCCGGTGGCGTTCGTGCTGCATTGGGTGTTCGGTCATGGCTGGGACCTGTTTGCCTTCTCTTACCTGCAGAGTACGTTCTTCTTTCTGAGCATCTCACTGGGGGCTTTGTTCTTCGTGATGGTTCAGCAACTGACCCGGGCCGGCTGGAGTGTCGTTCTGCGGCGTCTCTCCGAGTTTCTGTCTCTGGGGGTCATTCCTCTGGCGGTACTGGTGCTGCCCATCGTTCTGCTGACGCTGACGGGTAATGACACGCTTTATAAGTGGGCCAGTGCCGAGAATATCGCGAATGATTCTCTGCTGCAGGCAAAATCGGCTTACCTGAATAAAGGCTTCTTCGCTCTGCGATATGTGATCTACTTCGGTGCCTGGATCTTTCTGGCCAAATTCTTCCTGGGGAAATCTCTGGCCCAGGATGAAACCGGTGATCCGGAAACCACGCTGCTCATGGAGCGTCGCAGTGGTCCGGGGATCCTGTTATATACCTTTACACTGACCTTTGCGGCCATTGACTTCATCATGTCGCTCGATCCTCACTGGTTCAGTACCATCTTTGGAGTCTACTACTTCGCTGCCGGCCTGGTCGGATTCTTCAGTGTCCTGGCCATCAGCCTGGTTTATCTGCGAAGTAAAGGAATTTTAAAAGAGCCTGTTTCGACCGAGCATCTGCACGATGTGGGCAAGCTGCTGTTTGCCTTCAACTGCTTCTGGGCCTACATCGCGATTTCCCAGTACCTGCTGATCTGGTATGCGAATATTCCTGAAGAAACCAGCTTCTTCCTGCCACGTCAGGAAAACGGCTGGGGCACGGTCTCGCTGATGCTGGTGATCGGCCACTTTGCGATTCCGTTCGTGTTCTTTATGTCTCGCAAGATGAAGCGAAATCCCAAACCACTGGTATTCTGGGGTTTCTATCTGCTGATCATGAACTGGGTCGACATTTTCTGGCTGGTAATGCCGAATATTGCTTTCGATAAAATGGCCTCGTCAGTGACCTTCCCCATGATCCTGATTAACGTCTGCTGTACCATTGGAGTGGGCGGGATTTATGTCGCGAGCATTCTGAAACTGGCCGGGGACAAATCGGTCATGCCGGTCCGTGATCCGCGACTGGAAGAATCACTCAAGTTCCATAACATTTAAACACAGTCTGATCGGCACGATCAGCGCCTTTTAAGATAAGAGAAAACATTATGTCGAGTCATAAAGAAGCATACGATGACCTCGATACGACGATGATCGCATTTGTCGGTGTCGTCGGAACCATCATTACCTTTTTCCTGGTATTCGCGATTGGTGCTCTCAGCTATTCGTTAGAGAAAGCAGAAACCGAAGTCAAAGTGGTTGAAGTGCCCGAAGTGAATTCCGACAGCATCTTGGCAAGCCAGGCAGCTGCTTTAACGGAGTATCACTGGATCGATCAGGATAAGAATATTGTGGCCGTGCCCATTGATCGGGCTATGGAGTACGTGGTTCAGGAGGAACAAGAGAAGCAGAAGAATAACAAAAACAAATCGCCATGAAACCGTTGCACACGTCCATCCTGACACTGCTTGTCTGGGCACTGAGTGTCTTGCCCGTGCAGGCGGATCGGATGGAAAAAGCTCCCAAAAGTATCGAGAACCTGGACGTCATTGAGCACCTGGATACTCAATTACCGCTGGATCTCAAGTTTCAGGATAGTTCCGGGAAGCAGGTAACCCTGGGCGACTACTTTAAAAAAGATCGCCCCGTCATCCTGTCACTGAATTATTCAAACTGTCCGATGTTGTGCTCTCTGCAGCTGACAGCGCTGGTCAGGGGACTCAAAGAGCTGGAGTGGTCTGCGGACCAGCAATTTGATTTTGTTTCGGTGAGTATCGATCCTAAAGAGACATACCAGCGAGCCAACTTAACCAAACAGAAATACTTTAAAGAATACGATCGTGCGGGAACTGCCGAAGGCTGGCATTTTCTGTGTGGTCAGGAAGAGTCCATCAAGCAGTTAGCGAACGCGATGGGAGTTCAATATCAGTATGTGGCAGAACGCCAGGAATATGCCCATCCGGCAGTCCTGCTGGTCTGCACTCCCGATGGACGGATTTCACGATACTTATACGGAATTAATTTTCCGGAACAGACCCTGAAACTGGCGTTGGTGGAAGCGTCAGAAGGTAAAATCGGTTCCACCGTTGATCGTTTTTTGCTGTACTGTTTTCACTACGATGCAGACAGCGGTCGGTATGCTCCGACAGCACGGAATATTATGAAAATTGGCGGTTTCGCCACCGTTTTCATCCTGACTGTGGTTTTGATTCCCTACTGGCGGGGACGAAAAGGCAGGCAGGCCCTGGAGACGGGCGAGACGCAGACTCATGAAAGTCCGAACGGGACCTGAGTCCTCTCAGTTCCTGATTTACTTGTGATATTGTGTTTTAATCAGTTTTGGTTAATACCTGAAATTATTTAACACTCAACAGTTGATTGTGTGAATGCAGATGAAACTATTCATCCCTAACATGTTAGCGAATGCTGATGCCGGGTTCTGGTTCCCGGAGCAAAGTTCCACAGTGGCAGAACACAGCGATTCTGTCTACTTCTTCATTCTGTATGTCTGCACGTTCTTTTTCGTGCTGATTGTCAGTCTGATGGTGCTGTTTATGGTCAAATACCGCCATCGTCCCGGTGTGGAAGCCACCAAGACCAGCACACACAATCTGACGCTGGAACTCTCCTGGTCTGTGATCCCCACCTTGTTGACCATCGTCATGTTCTGGGTCGGTTTCACAGGCTATATCGATATGCGGACCCCTCCCAGCGACTCGTATGAAATCAATGTGATTGCCAAGAAATGGGTCTGGGCGTTTCAGTATCCCAATGGCTGGATTGAAAGCGAACTGCATATCCCTAAAGATGAGAACGTCACGCTGACCATGTCTTCTGATGACGTGATTCACAGTCTGTGGGTTCCCGCGTTCCGGACCAAAATGGACGTCGTGCCCGGACGTTATACGCAGGAATGGTTCAAGGCCACCCGGGCCGGCGAATTTCCGCTGATGTGTGCCGAGTACTGTGGTCAGAAACACTCAATGATGGTGACTAAAGTTGTTGTCCACGAAACCCGTGGTGATTTCGATAAATGGCTGCAACAGGCATCTGACATTCACAAAAATAAAACACCCGTCGAGGCGGGTGAATATTTTTACAAAACCCGTGGCTGTGTACAGTGTCACTCGCTTGATGGCGTTCCCAAGAACGGTCCTAGTTTCAAGGGGCTGTTCGGCAAAGAAGAAAAACTGGCCGATGGCTCAACTGTCAAAGTCGATGCCAATTATCTGCGTGAGTCGATTCTGGAGCCTCAGGCTCAGGTGGTTCTCGGTTTCAAGCCGATCATGCCCACCTTTAAAGGTCAGCTGACCGATCAGGATATTTCGGCACTCATCGCGTTTATCAAGGCCCAGAAGTAAGACCGGCGACGCAGGTCGCTGAATAAAATAGATCAAAAGTGAGAACCTGATTCTCGATTGTGTTTCCGGATCCAAGATCCGAACTTTATTTGAAATCATTCAGGAGGCTGGAAGATGGCAACAGTAGTTGACTCCTCCGATCCAAAATCAAATTTCCCAATTCAATACCGCGAATTGAATTATCTGAACTGTTCGAGTGGCTGGAAGAGCTGGTTCTTCACCCTCGATCATAAGCGCATCGGTATCATGTACCTGATCGGCGTGACCTGCTCTTTCTTTCTGGGTGGGTTGTTTGCGGTCCTGCTCCGGACCGAACTGCTCTCACCCAAGCAACTGCTGATGGGACCCGATACGTACAACCAGATGTTTACCCTGCACGGGGCGATCATGACCTTCCTGGTGATTATCCCCGGTGTGCCCGCGGCGATTGGAAATATCATTCTGCCGGTGATGCTGGGGGCCAAAGATGTGGCCTTCCCCCGCATGAACCTGGGCAGTTTTTTCCTCTGGTTATTCGGAGCTGCTTTCTTCCTGGCCGCGATCGCGCTGGGGGGACTGGATACAGGCTGGACCTTTTATACACCTTATAGTGTGACCACCAATACTGCTGTGATTACGGCCCTGCTTGGGGTCTTTATTCTGGGATTCAGCTCGATCTTCACCGGGCTGAACTTCATCGTGACCATCCACACGATGCGTCCTCCTGGAATGACCTGGTTCAAGATGCCTCTGTTCCTGTGGGCCTTGTATGCGACCGCTCTGATTCAGATTCTGGCAACTCCCGTATTGGGAATCACCGGTCTGTTGCTCGTCGTGGAACGGGCCTTTCATATCGGTATTTTCGATCCGGCACTGGGGGGCGACCCCGTGCTGTTCCAGCACTTCTTCTGGTTCTACTCGCACCCTGCTGTGTACGTGATGATTCTGCCGGCCATGGGTGTGGTCAGCGAAGTGATCGCCGTTCACAGTCGGAAACATATCTTCGGTTACCGATTCATCGCCTATAGTAGTATCGCGATTGCCATGTTCGGCTTCCTGGTCTGGGGACACCACATGTTTGTCTCCGGGCAGTCCCGCGTGGTGGCTGTGATCTTCAGTGCGATTACCTTCAGCGTGTCGATTCCGTCAGCGATCAAGGTCTTCAACTGGTTGACCACGATGTATAAAGGTTCGATCCGCTTCACGACCGCGATGTGTTACGGCCTGGCGTTCATCTTCATCTTCTCGATCGGCGGACTGACCGGGCTGTTCCTGGCAACACTGGCCACTGACGTCCATCTGCACGATACCTACTTCGTCGTGGCCCACTTCCACTATGTGATGATGGGATCCTCGCTGGTCGGACTGTTCGCTGCCGTCCACCACTGGTGGCCGAAAATCACCGGTAAGATGTTCAATGAAAACTGGGGACGGATTGCCTGCCTGGGCGTATTCCTCGGTTTCAACCTGACCTTCTTCCCACAGTTCCTGCTGGGAACCCGGGGGATGCCGCGCCGGTATTACACTTACCTGGATCAATTCCAGGGGCTGCATGTCATGTCATCCTGTGGTGCCTATCTGCTGGGGCTGAGTTCCGCTCTGATGGCCGCTACTTTGATCTATTCGATTTACCGTGGCAAGAAAGCTCCTGCGAATCCCTGGGGAGGTGCTTCCCTGGAATGGATGTGTTCTTCGCCACCGCCACATAACAACTTCGATCATCCACCTCTGGCCGGCGATCCCTACGTCATGGAATCGGTTGTCTACAACGAGGAAATCGGAGGGTACGTTCCCGTTGAATGTCAGGGGGATAACAAACAAACTGTGACCGCATCAGGAGATAATGAAGCTTAATGAATACCGCGGCCACCACTACCACAGACGAACATACAGACGCCCACGATCATGAACACCATGATCCCCGGCTGGCGCACCACTTCGATTCCCATCAGCAGCAGTTCGATACCGGTAAACTGGGTATCTGGCTGTTCCTCGTTACCGAAGTGCTGTTCTTCAGCGGTCTGTTCGGCTTCTATGCCGTCTATCGCTCATTGCATCCTGAAGTCTTCCTGTATGCCAGCCAGTTCCTGGATACGATGCTCGGGGCAGCCAACACGATCGTGCTGCTCTTCAGCAGTCTGACCATGGCCTGGGGCGTGCGTTGTGCCCAACTGGGACAGACTCGCGGTTTATTGACCTGCCTGTTGATTACCCTGGGTTGTGCGGCGATCTTCCTGGGTGTCAAATCGTACGAATATACTGAGAAAGCCCATCATGGACTGCTCTGGGCCGGCAAATATGTCAGCCCCGAACATCATGGTGAGCAGCATGTTGAACCCGAGTCTGCTCCGGGTGCCGCTGCCGCTGCTGCACTTGAGACCGAACTGGAACATGCTGAAAAAGAAGAAGCGAAAGCTGAGGAAAGTCACCACGAAGGTGATTCTCTGTTTGAAAAAACCAAGGCGACATTGTCCTATATGACGCAGGTCTTATGGGCGGTAATTATACTCTCCGGCATTGCCTTGGGGGCACTCATCAAAAAGCCGGAAATGCGAACAACGGCGACGATTGCCGGCTGTTTTCTGGTTGCTGCACTCGGTATGCAGCTGGGAGCTTATGCCAGTATTGGCTATCACACGTTCGGGCATGCAGCTGAGCCGACCCACGAAGAAATCCGCATGGCGGAAACCGTACCAATTGAATATGCAGAACAGACGGAAAAAATTCCCGAGCCCGCACTGGCTGGTACCTTCTTCAGCGTTTATTTCTGCATGACAGGGTTGCACGCAATTCACATTATCGGCGGGATGATTGCCATCAGCTGGCTGATTGTCAGAACGGTGAACGGTGCCTTTACGACATATTATTTTGGGGCTGTGGATTTTGTCGGTCTGTACTGGCACCTGGTCGACCTGATCTGGATCTATCTGTTCCCCCTGTTGTACCTGATCAATTAGCGTCGTTTGAATACAACTTTTTGAATTACTCGCGGGGCGTTGCTGCTCCCCAGTTTATCAGATAAAGAGACGAAAGAATTCATCATGTCAGATCATGTTGAAAGTGATACTCACGCAGAAGATACTCAGAGCTGCCACGTGCATATTGTTCCGGTCAAAGTTCTGATCGGTGTGTTTTTGGCCCTGGTGTTTCTGACCATCGTGACAGTGGAAGCAGCGAAATACGACACAGGCAGCGTGGATGTCATCGTCTCCATGGCGATTGCAACTGCGAAGGCGTCCCTGGTAGTCTTCATCTTCATGCACCTCTGGTATGACAAGCCATTGAACCGCATCATGTTTTTCTTCTCCATCTGCTTTGCTGCCTTCTTCCTGTGCATGATTCTGCTCGATTCGCATGCCTACGATCATTACGTCAAAGGCTTCATGCAGGATAAAGCGCCCGCTGTGGCTCCCGCAGCAGCGCCAGCCGCAGCACCCGCTGCCGCTAAACAGGCTGCACCGGAAGGAAAAGAAGCAGGCGCAAAAGCAGATGAAAAGTCTGCACCAGAGGCAGAAGCTAAAAAAGCCCCAGAGGCAGCCGCTAAAAAGGCCCCTGAGACAGAAGCCAAGCCGGCCCCTGAAAAGTCCGACGCTGAAAAGAAGTGATATTGAATTTCCCCGGGCTGTCACAGAAAATAGAGTTTGAGCCACCCGCTGGCTCAGTCTTGATAGAATTCGTTTCGTTTTCAGTATGATGGCAGGTCAGCATGCCTACTTACCAGAGCCGCTCATTCCGTGATCGCTGTGTGATGTTATTCACATCCAGCGATCGGCTCAGTCAGCGGGATTTCGGCTTGGCGATCTTCCTCTTCACAATCGCAGTGCTGTTCCTGGCAGGGTTGATCGCTTATGCGGTTGTGCGGACCAGCATGGCTCAGTCGTCCCAGCCCATCCACCTGGTGATACCTCCCATTCTCTGGCTGAGTACGGCACTGCTGATCTTCGGGAGTATTTCGATCCACCGGTCGCTGTATTACGTCAGGCTGGAGAAACAGCAGCAGTTTCGCAACTGTCTCAATCTGACTTTCCTGCTGGGAGGCGCCTTTTTTGTCGTCCAGACTCTGGGGCTGATGAACGTGCTGCAGCAGCATGGAGAGCTGTTAGTGACTCTGGATCCCACACAAGACTCCTATCGCTATCTGAGCAGCTACGGCGCCCTGTTTGCCTTCGTCCTGCTGCACGCTTTGCACTTTATCGTGGCGTTCGGCGTGCTGGGATTTGTGATTTATAAAGCATATCTCTATCAGTACGACCACGAATATCACTGGGGCGTGCATGCCTGTTCGATCGTCTGGCATTTCCTGGGAGTGATCTGGATCTGTATGCTGCTGCTGTTCTGCTTTGTAGGCTAAGTTGTTAAGATTCAGTGCCTTATGTTGATGTGGTGAGACTGCGAGTCCAGCACCGCATCCCGCCGGTTGCCAGTTGAATTCTTCTCCTGTGAGAAATGAAGTGAACTGTTCCGGGAGTCACTGAACCGCTATTTCCAGAGCCCCGCAGGATCTATTAAAATAGATCTCCCAGGTACCGCTTGCTGAATCCCGGATTCAGATGATTTCACTGTCTTCTGTTGTAAGTTGCGATGCACCAATCATCCAGTCAAACCGATTCCGACACAGAAGAAGTTCCAGAGCGAACCAGCCTGACGCGGATGGTGGTTGAGTCTGTCGTGGCGCTGGCGATTGCTGTCATTCTCTTCCGGACCTTCGAAGCTGAAGGGTACATGATTTCCACCGGCTCGATGGCACCCTCTCTGCTGGGCTATCACAAGCAGGTGACCTGTCCCCGCTGCCATTATTCATTCAGCTATGGAGTGGCTTATGACGATTCCGTTTCCGGGAATCGTTTTCAGGCCTCGCAGGGGGAAGATGAAGGATCGTTTTCACAGTCAGGCGAGTATGCCACCTGCCCGAACTGTAATACCAATTCCATTGATTTGAGCCATGTTCCCCGGAATGAAGGCGACCAGCTGCTGGTCTTCAAACACGCCTATTATCTGAAGCCGCCCCAGCGCTGGGAGGTGGTCGTATTTCAGAACCCGATCAAGCCAACCCAGGCTTATGTGAAACGGGTTGTAGGACTGCCGGGAGAAAACGTGCAGGTCAAAGGAGGCGACCTGTATATCGACGGGGAGATCCAGCGTAAAGATCTGAAAACCCAGCAGGCCGTTCGGCTGCTGGTTTATGACGATCAGTATCAGCCTCAGAATGATGATTTTTTCCAGCCCCGCTTTGTTCCCGTCGAGGAAGAGGAAGAGGAAGGCGAGCAGGCAGGGGGCTGGGAGTCGCACGAACACGGGTTTGTCCATACAGCCGACCAGGAGAATCCCTTGCAGGAATCTCGCTGGTCATGGGTGAAATACCAGCACTGGATCCGCCAGGGGGGGCATCATCAGTCGCATGTGTCCCTGAAAGAATGGCCCGCAGAAGTGGATGAGCCCGAACCGGTCATTGGGGTGGTCCATTACGATGCACAGAAACAGGAATTGAACTGTCATGGAGCCCTGGCTCCTGAGGAATGTCAGCGGTGGCTGAGTCAGACCGATGATGATGAATTCCGCTATGCGATGACACTGTTATACGAGAAATCACATGTTGCACCGGTGGTCGATACGTATGCCTATAACTCGGGTGTGGAGAATCAGGAAGCCAGCCCCGTACATGATTTTCTGTTCGAGTGCCAGTTGCAGGTTTCCGGAAGAGAAGGCGCATTTGCCATTGAGATGTTCGACGGCCAACATCGGTTTCGAACTCTGATCGATTTCCAGCAGCAGCAGGTTTCGCTCTGGGTCGATGATCAGAAACAGCCATTACGCACCGAACGATTGCAGGGTGAGTTCCGTTCCGGGCCTGTGCGACTGGAGATGTCCGTCATGGACCGCCAGGTGCTGTGCGCGGCAAACGGAAAGCTGCTCTACCAGCCGCTGTTGTTTTCAGAGAGTTCCGCGCCGCGGAAAGAAATCCTTGAGCCGGTCCGCTTTGGCTGCAAAGGAGCGCGGCTGCAGGTGACGGGGCTGAAGCTGTTCCGCGACATTCATTACACGCGCGGAAAGGGACTGCACGGCGTGGAAGAGCCCTATGAACTGGATGAGCGCAGCTATTTCGTACTGGGAGATAACAGTCCCGTCTCCCTGGACAGCCGGAGCTGGGCCGATGGTAAGGTTGATCACAAATACTTACTGGGCAAGCCTTTTCTGGTCCATCTCCCCTCCCGGCAGGGGGAAGTCAAATTCGGGAACCATATCGGACACATCCGCATTCCAGATTTCTCCCGGATTCGCTATATTCACTAGTAAGGGGCTGTTTTTCCTTGTGACTATTTTTGTCTCCCGAGAAGAAAAAAGCTCAGAAATCAGAACGAGCAACGAATAATGGAAACAGGCGCATGGTTCTGGCTCCGGATTCGGATTCGATAAATTGACAGGTTGCTATAGATGACCAAAAAAATCGAGAAGTCAAAGCTGAAAAATTTTCTCACCGAACGGGCAGAGAAAAAAAAGACCGACGCTGATGCCCCTCGCTCCCGCCATAACGAGATCCGTGACACGGTGGAATCGATCATTATCGCGCTGGTGTTTGCCTTTGTGTTTCGTGCTTACTCTGCTGAAGCGTTTGTAATCCCCACCGGTTCAATGGCGCCGACACTCTATGGTCGGCATAAAGAGATCAACTGCTCCGAGTGCGGTGTGAAATATGCGGTCGGTGCCAGCGATGAACTGATTGAAAAGACGGAGTACTACAATCCGGAATACAAAGTTACCGGCGCGCTCTGTCCCAACTGCCGCTATTATTCTGATTTACGTGACGCGA
Source organism: Gimesia panareensis (assembly GCF_007748155.1). GTDB lineage: Bacteria > Planctomycetota > Planctomycetia > Planctomycetales > Planctomycetaceae > Gimesia > Gimesia panareensis. The sequence continues at coordinate 7,274,677 of NZ_CP037421.1, read as the reverse complement.
TGCCCTATACCGGGGATCGGATCATCGTTAACAAGTTTCCCTTCGAATTCGGGGATCCCAAACGCTGGGACGTGATCGTCTTCAAGTATCCCGAAGCGTCCCAGACCAACTATATCAAACGCCTGGTGGGGCTGCCTGGCGAGGAAATTCAGGTCTCCCGGGGGGACGTCTATGCCCGCCGAAGCGAGCAGGAACCGTTTCAGATTCTCCGTAAGGACAATCTGGAGAAACAGCTGACCGTGCAGCAGCTGGTTTATGACGATGATTATCCACCCCGTGCGATTTTACAGTATGGCTGGCCGGAACGCTGGTCTCCCATGCAGCAGGTTGCCGCCGGTGAGACCAGGTTCGAAGGGCTCGCGAAATCGGGTTGGGAGATCGATCGGGAATCGCGGGCGTATCAGTACCAGGGGACGTCGACCAGTTCAGGTGACACAAAGCTGGAGTGGCTGCGGTACCAGCATATCGTGCCCCAGACATCGGAGTGGGCGCTGCTCCAGGAAAACCCGGAACTGTTTCAACAGTCGATGACTTCTTCTCCCCCGCAGCCCCGTCTGATCAGCGATTTCACCGCCTATAACAGCTACACCGGCGGCACAACCGACGGCTATTTCCTGTACGATGCCGCCTTCTGGGTCGGCGACCTGACTCTCAGTTTCGATGTGGAGCTTGAGAATTCTGAGGGGGAGCTGTTCGTGGAACTCATGCGGGGCGATCGTCATTACCGCGTGAAATTTGACGTGAAGTCCGGGAAGGCGACACTGTACTATGTGGAAGACTTCCCCAACCCTGAACCAGTCGAGACTGAATTAACGACCGTCCAGACGGCATTGCAGGGGGCGGGTGCTCACCAGGTCATGTTTGCCAATGTGGATCAGCGGCTTTGCCTCTGGGTGGACGGGAGTGCCACCGAGTTTGAAGGGAAGTCCGAATACCAGCCGCCTGTCTCGGCTGCACCGCGGGAAGGCGATCTGGCGCCGGCCGGGATCGCAGGCCGCGGACTCGATTTTAATATTTCCCATCTTCTGCTGCAGCGGGATATCTATTATCGGGCAGACGAATACTACCAGAAGATGGAGTACCAGGGAGAGCATAAGCATTTGTGGGAACTGCTGGACGATCCGGCCGCCTGGAGCCGGGAGTATGAAGACCATCGTCGTCAGGTCCGGTTTGCGAAAATGTCAGACGACGAATTCTTCGTCCTCGGCGACAACTCTGCCCGCAGCGCAGACAGTCGTTTATGGGGCAATGAACGGGGGGCGGAGCACCGCCATGCTGTTCCACGATCCGCGCTGGTAGGAAAAGCATTTATGATCTACTGGCCACATGGGATTCCGTTTATGAATAACGGCCGCGGCTATTCGCCGGATGTGGGACCACTCAAGAAGTTTTTCTATCACCAGACGTCCCCCGGAACCTATCCCAAGGATCCTTATGCGAAGCTGTCGTTTCCCTTCTACCCCAATTTTTCCCGGATGAAACGCATTCGCTGAGCACGGATGAAACGCATCTCCTGAACCCGGATGAAACGCATCTGCTGAACACAGTGCAGGCAGCTGAAAATCACTATTCAGCCAAATCCCCGTTTGTATTAGAATACGCTCACTTTCGCTTTTTGAGTTGCAGTTTCGTCAAGGAGGACGGGTACGATGCCACTGCTGGAATGTGTCGGTCTGGTCAAAGATTATCCCGGAAAACGAGCCGTTGATGGCGTCGATTTTTGCGTGGAACGTGGTGAAATCGTGGGTCTGCTGGGACCCAACGGGGCCGGCAAGACGACGACCTTCCGGATGGCCTGTGGGATGGTCGCCCCCACGAAGGGGCGCGTGTACCTCGAAGATCAGGATGTCACTTCCTGGCCGATGTACAAACGGGCGCGGAAAGGCATGGGCTACCTGCCCCAGGATGAGAGCGTGTTCGTCAAGCTCTCCATTGAAGACAATATCTACGCCATCCTGGAATTCCTCGACCTGAATCGCCGTCAGCGGCATGAGACCGTCGATCGTCTGCTGGACCAGTTCGGACTGACTTCGAAACGCAAGCAGATCGCTTCTACACTTTCAGGGGGAGAACGGCGACGTCTGGAAATTGCCCGTTGTCTGGCCAGTTCTCCCGAGCTCATTCTACTGGACGAACCCTTCACGGGGATTGACCCGGTTACGATTCATGATATTCAGGATATTATTGCCGACCTGCGGGACAGTGGAATCTCCATTCTCCTGACCGACCACCGCGAACGTGAGACACTGACGATTACCGACCGCAGTTACATTATCAGTGCCGGTCAGGTACTGGTCAGTGGAGACGCGGAAACAGTACTCAGCGATGAATCGGCACAGGCGCTCTACTTCGGAAAACGTTTCGACAAGGGCTCCATCATCGAGGGCCGCGAAGCCTTTGGGACCCGTGGATATGAGCGGGATGCTGCCTGAGACCTGCTTTCCAGGGCAGTTCAGCCTTCGTCGTGATAACGGCCCGGCTGCCAGCGGATCGCGGCGCGACCGATACACATGGAATCGGTCAGTCGATCCATGCAGATCCCGGCTGCCGGCAGTAGAATCAGATCACCTGGCTCAACCGGCTCGTATCCGTTCTGGCTGACGACCTCTTCCAGTCGGGCCAGAATAGTGGGAATCGTCGATGAGATCGAATTGCCGTAGTTGGGCAGGTTGTTGAGAAAGTCAGCTTCGATGGGCACCTGCTTCGCGGCAGCAATCATGGCTTTGAGCAGTTTACCACTGGGCTGATGCGGTGCAATCAGGATGCGGCCAGGTTCATCTGCGACTTCGCGGTATGATTTCAGGCAGGCGTCCAGCATGAAATCCACACCGTTCAGAAAGACCGATTCCCCGTCCATGTGCATCACCAGTTTGTGTTCCGGCTGACCACGGAAATCGAACATATCCCCCTGCTCGGTCCAGAACATGGGAACGTCGGGTTTGCGACGCTCTTCGGGAATATATTCTACAGACGTTTCCACATGCAGCAGTTCATGCCCCGGTCCACGCCAGAGTGTGGTCCCGGTGGCCCCCGCAGAAACAATGCCGCAGAATGCTTTGTCGGAAGAGTCGTGCCAGTGTTCGGGGGTTTCAACTGTCAGCAGCGGGACGTGCACGCCTGCGGGAAGTTCCTGCAGCAGCTGGGCAGCGCGATTCAGGAGATGCACAAAACCGACACAGCCGTAATTGAATGCAATGAATCGTTCTGCAGGGACGCCCAGTTTTTCGGAAAGCTGATCGCAGAGCTGCCGGGCGGACTGGTTGTTCGTGTGTGAGTGGCAGAACAGAATCGCGGGGCAGTCGTTCCAGTCAAATCCAACGCGGAACTGCAGTTTTTCGGCGATGGCGACAGCGATGTCCAGAGGTGAGAGATCGGGCTGGAGTAGTCGGCGTGTCTCGATGCCCGTAGATCTGCTGATGGCCTTGACGCTTGAAAAACCGGCCGTCACTCCCTGGTGCGAGAGGGTGTAGACACTTTCATTGTCCAGTAACTCGAACAGATCCGCATGATCTGCCAGATCTACAATGTCCGTAAGTGCTAGTCCATTAATCTGCATAAAGTAATCCCAACCTAACTATTGCAGAAAGGGAATCCATAACCCCGCAATCGTCTGAGTATGCTCAACAATAGTTGAAAGTGCAATTGTATCTGTAGAAATGAAGGTGTTTTTTTTAGAAGTCGAAATCAGATTTGGCGGGTTCACGAAACTTGATATGGCTTCCAGTGCCAGATTGTTCAGAGATTCCACGAAAGTACTGCCAGCAGTGTCATCAAGGCCCCCATGATGATGATGGCGGTAAAGAAAAAACGAATGGATCGTTTGATAATGATTTCAGGAATCTCATACCGGGTCGCATTATAAACCAGACTGATCACTGCCAACAGAGGAATCAGGTAAACAATCGCATTAACCTGGTTCGCGAACAGGAGTGATACAGACATAGTTCTGCGCCTTTACCAATTTATCTTAAAACGGGGTGAATAGGTAGTATGGGTTTATCAGGTTTTTGTAGGAGCCGCTTCTTTATCCGGAGCTGGTGTGCCCGTTTCTTCTTCTTCATCTCCCCGACCATAGGCAGGACCTTCAAAGGCATCCCAGATTGCCAGCAGGTTCAGGAGGCCTGCGATCCAGGTGAATACGACGGCGAATTCATACCGTTTGCCCAGTTCCTTGTTGATATCATCCAGCTCACGATCGCTCAGAGGCATTTCAAACCAGTTCAGGAACGGTCGTGGAATGGTGCCTTCGATATGTCCGGTGTCAGTCCGACGTCCACTCACTTCCCGCACCACGGCGCATTCCAGGCCGCGCCTCTGATTGCCCCCCAGCGGTAAGCCGATGCCCACAGGATCGGCGAGTTCTAAGGGCTCGATCGGCTGGCCGTCCAGCGTCCCCTCGAACGATCCAGTGACCTCAGGGCCAAACTCACCGGAGATCGATTTGAGTCGGATTGTTCCCTGTAACTGGCCACTGATGTTTTGGCCGTTATCGCCCCGGTCCAGCAGGGTCCCCTGGAACGGGGATTCCAGAGGCAGATCCATCTGGTAAGGCTGCGACTGAAAATAACTGGCATCGAGATCATTTTGGGAAAGGTTGCTGGGGGCGGATTGCTTATTGAACCGGGAGTTTTGAACCAGGGCGGGCAGGGCAGGCAGTCCGACGCCAACCTGTGCAAAATATCCCAGGTTCCGCTTTCCCTGCCAGGACTGATAATAGACGGTCTTCCAGTCGCCCAGTGCCATTCCACAGAAAAACGTACTGAGAATACAGAAGCAGTAAATCGCTCCTTTGAAGGTACGTCCCTGGTAAAAATGACCTGCACCGGGAATCAGAAATGCCAGAACTGCGGCGACAGCCGGATTTTTTAATTCAATTTGATTTTGACTGTCAGCCATTATGGGGTCCTCAGGCAGTTCCCTGGTCAAATCTGGGTTTGGGCTATTCGTGTCCGGCTAGAGAATCTTAGTCTTAACTTCAGGAATTCAGAAGAGCGCTCTGGATTCATCCACGTCGTGATTCTGTGTCAGGCGGGATTATGTAGTGTATCTGATCAGGAAAGATAGGACCAGAGCAACCTCAAATCATTGTCTTTACAAGAGTTGACGCGTCTGGTCCTTGTAAGGGATCTGCAGTCCGTCTTACTGGGCACCCTCGGCCCGATTGGACCACCAGGGGAGACTGATTCCACCGTCAATCGTGGTTGTTCCGCCGGTCATGTAGTCTGCATCCGGACTGGAGAGGAAGGTCACCAGTTTACCGACTTCGTTCGGCGTCCCCAGCCGTTTCCAGGGGATGTTTTCTGCACCGGCCTGCAACTGCTCATCTGTGAAGAATTTACGCTCGCCGGGGGTGTCAATCCAGCCGGGATGGACGGTGTTCACGCGGATGCGATGCGGGGCAAATTCGATGGCCGCAGTCCGAGCCATGTGATCGATGGCCGCTTTCGCCATGTTGTAGGCAGCAGAGGTCGGAATCGCGATGACCGCGTGCGGGGAACTGATGACGACGATCGACCCGCCGGAACCCTGTTTGGTCATCTGGGTGGCAGCAGCGCGAACACCAAAGAAGGCCCCCCACATGGTGACATCGATGGTCCGTTTGAAGCCTTCCATGTCTGCTTCCAGAATCAGCTCGCGATCGCTGTAGGCGGAGTTGGAAACGAACAGGTCCAGGCTGCCAAACTCTTCGACGACTTTAGCGACGGCCGCCTCTACTGAAGCCTGATCTGAGACATCGGCCTGGATGGTGATGGCTTTCACGCCGTATGAACGCGCTTCTTCTGCGGCCTCTTCCGCTTCTTCGGGATGAGAGCGATAGTTGATCGCTACATTGGCGCCGGCTTTAGCCATTTCAATCGCACATCCTCGACCGATTCCCCGGGAGGATCCCGTCACGAGCGCATTTCGCCCTTCCAGTTTCATTGTGATCTCTTCCTTCGTGTTGATTGTCTTCTACAGGATAATGGTGCCGGTATTCGCGAGTGAAGAACCGGCTTACTGAGTTATAGCGACCGGGGACTCCGGTGGGAAGCCGCAGACAGGCTCGCAGGACATTGCCTCAGCTGGAAATCGAGGGAAAGCTTAACTGTCCGTGTCTGATCCGGAGGCAGCGAGCCGCTGGTTGCTTGACTGTCAATGTAAACCAGCGGTGCCCTGAAACAAAGAAAACCGGGGAGCAATCTCTGCTCCCCGGCAAAATCTTCATCTTTCGTGCACTGGATTGAGGCGGGAAATACTCCCGTGTTTCAACTCAATCAGGCAGAGAAGCTGCTGCCACATCCACAGGATTTGACAGCATTCGGGTTGTCGAAGGTGAAGCCACGTTTGTCGAGGCCTTCGTAATAGTCGACGGTTGTTCCATCGAGGAACAGGCTGCTTTTCTTATCAACCACAACCTTGACCCCGTGTTGCTCGGAAATCGTATCATTTTCTTCATTAATTTCGTTGGGTTCAACGAATTTGAAGTCATATTGGAAACCACTGCAACCACCAGAAACGATTCCGATCCGTAACACAGAATCTGCACTATAGTCCGAATTCTCTTTGAAACGCTGCAGTTCCTTGGAAGCATTTTCAGTAATTGTCACAGCCATGGAAAATAATCTCCAATTTAAATTAGTTTGGTTGCTAGACCCGTGAATTGAGTTTATCGGCAAAAACAGGTCAAAATATGAATTTCACCACGGGTAAGTGCGAGCCTGTTTGCCGCTGTTGAGCTCTCATTATTATAGCAGGGGGAAGACGTTTTCCGAGATGCATTTTCCTCAGAACATCTCAAACTGCCGAGATTCATCTTGAATATATTTATCGCAAAGGGGAACTCCTTTCAAGTGCTGTTCTGGAAGGGTTTTGGGGATTCAGACAGAGCGTGATCAAAGGGCAATTTATTCGTATATCTGGAGCTTTATGTCGTTTATCGAGGCGGTTCAGTGAACACCTTCTTTTGCACTTACGACACCTGGTCTCTAAAATGCGAATATCAATTATGTTCTGGAAATAAACAATGAGGCAGACACCATGAACACCGCACGGCAGTTGTTGCTTCTCAGTGAGATGGAACCGGGGCAGATGGCAGACAGCTTTGTGCTGCTGGTCTCCAGAGAACGATCGACCACACGGGACGGCAAGCCCTATTTCCGGGTTCAGTTCCGGGACAATGCGACGGTGGCGACAGCGATGATCTGGAGCGACACTCCCTGGTTTGAAGACTGTGAAGCCAACTGGACCGAGGGGGAATTCTACAAGGTGCGTGCCCGCTACGACGAAAATAAATACGGTCCGCAACTGGACATTGACCGGATTCGCCCGGTGAACGAAGAAGATGCCGAGGATGGATTCGACCCCGGGCTCTATTTCAAACGCTCCCGATTCGACAGCGAGGAGATGTTTGCTGAGCTGGCCGAAATTGCCCGGGAGCAGATCACGGAAGAACCCCTCCGCGACCTGGTGCTCGACATTCTCGAGCAATATGCAGGCCAGATCAAAGTAATCGCGGCGGCCAGCAGAAACCATCATGCATTCACCGGGGGGTTTCTGGAGCATGTGCTCTCGGTCACGCGGGCCGCCAGTTACCTGGCTGATAAATACAGCGACTACTACCAGGAAATGCAGCCTCCCCTGAACAAATCACTGGTCGTGTCTGGGGCGATCCTGCACGACATCGGCAAGCTGACCGAGTTGGATTACAAACCACACGCGTCGAGTTACACACCGGCAGGCAGGCTGATCGGTCACATTCTGCTCGGCCGGGATCTGGTGCGGGAGCACGCGGCGAAGTTTGAGGACTTGAGCCCGGAGACACTGCTGCGGCTGGAGCATGTGATCGTGTCGCATCAGAATCTGCCGGAATGGGGTTCGCCCATCGCCCCGCATACGCCGGAAGCCCTGCTGGTACATTACGCGGACGACCTGGATGCCAAGTTTCACATGATGGCCACGACACTGGAAAATATCCTGCCGGGCAGCGAAGATGCGTTCTCCGGCCGTGACAATCCCCTGCGGCGGAGTATCTTTCTGGGGCTGAAGTCGCCAGAATAGCAGAGAATTCATTTCGGGTCTGCCTGGTTCAACCAGCGCCTGTTTTATGTCAGAGAGAATAGAAGAACGACGATGAAATTTACCAAGATGCACGGAGCCGGAAACGACTACGTTTACGTCAACTGTTTTGAAGAGACCCTGCCCGAGGACATCGCCAGCCTGGCGGTGGCGGTCAGTGATCGCCATAAGGGGATCGGTTCGGACGGTCTGATTCTGATCTGCCCGTCCGAGAAGGCGGACGCCCGGATGCGGATGTTCAACGCGGATGGCAGCGAGTCTGAAATGTGCGGCAACGGTGTGCGTTGTGTGGCCAAATATGTCTACGATCATGGCATTGCGAAACAGCAGACGCTGAAGATTGAAACCGGGGCCGGTGTGCTGCACCTGGATCTCGAACTGGCGGGCAGTCGCGTCAGCCAGGTCCGCGTGAATATGGGCAAGCCGATTCTGAACAGCGCCGAGATCCCGACCCTGCTGCCCGGAGATCCCCCGGTCGATGCGGAACTGGAACTGGGCGATCAGAGCCTTAAGGTGACCTGCGTCTCGATGGGGAATCCGCACTGCATCACCTTCGTGGACGAGTTGAACGATCACTGGGTCCACGGGGTGGGACCAAAAGTCGAAGTGCATCCCATGTTCCCGAACCGGGTCAATGCGGAATTCATCGAAGTCGTTTCACCGGCCGAGCTGAAGATGCGGGTCTGGGAGCGAGGTTCCGGGGAAACCCAGGCTTGTGGTACTGGTGCCTGTGCCTCTGCTGTCGCAGGCGTCCTGACGGGACGGTCTGAACGGAATGTACTTATCCACTTGCCCGGTGGTGATTTACGACTGGAATGGGCCGACTCGGACGAGGTCTTTATGACCGGTCCCGCCGTCGAAGTTTACCAGGGAGTGTGGACGGGGCCGTAATAAATGGTAACCTGACAGGAGCAGGCGGACATTTTCCTGAACTGGTCTTGCAGTAAAATAATAGAACTGATAAACCTCGGCTTCTCTCATTCTCAAAAATGAATTTCAACCCAAAACCTACAGCCAAAACATCAGGCAATCAGCTGTTGTCGGCGCTGCGTGAATTGCATCCGGGCATTCGCATTGGATGGAAACTGCGGTTGCTGCTCGTCGGCTGGAGCCTGTTCCTGATTGGCGGGTTTTGTGTTGCGATTCGAATTCAGCCGGATCCGCGTGGATTCGGTTCACATCAACAACTCGGTTTTTCACCCTGCGTTATTCGAAATCAATTATCCATTCCCTGTCCCAGTTGTGGGATGACGACTTCCTTTTCACATTTTGTTCGAGGTCAGCTTCGTCAGTCTGCCCAGGCCAATACTTCCGGTTTGGTCCTGGCACTGGTCTGTCTGGCAATGATTCCCTGGTCCTGGATCAGCGTGTATCACCGACGGCTCTGGCTGGTCTCCAATCCTGAAATCTGTCTGCTCTGGCTCGTGTGTGGTCTGGTCTCGATCACCGTGATGGAGTGGGCGCTCAGGTTGACCTTTTAAATACTTACGCGCCTTCAGCGCGCGTGAGAACCTGCCTTTCAAATCAAATCAATTACGACAAATCTTAGCGGTTCATGCCAAGGATGGCTGAAATGATGCGAACAAAACAACAGACGAAAAGCAGATTCTGCACTCACCGGCGGTGTTGCGTCCTGGTGCTGCTGGTCCTGGTCTGTCTGGAAGCCAGCGGATGTTCTCTGGGCGTCATGGCCGGAAAATTATTTTTTGGTGATCCCCTGCTGACCTGTGAATTTACGAAACGGACCAACGTTGATCTGTCCGAGGAGCAGAAGAAAGTGCTGGTGATCTGTTCGACTCCCGAGTCGATTCGTTCCGATTACCCGTCGCTGAATTACGATCTGCTGGAACAGATTACCTATGACCTGAAACGCCAGGGCATCGAGGTGCAGGATACCGGTGAAGTTGCGACCTGGCTCGATGATAACGGAGGCGTCTGGAACGACGTCGATGAACTCGCGGAAAACTTCAAAGTGGATTACATCATCCACGTGGACATCGACGAGTTTGACTATCGCGAACCCAACAGTCCCAACCTGCTCCGCGGGAAAACCTTCGGGACCGTGGCTGCGTATGAAGTCCATGAAGTCGATGGAATCCGCCGGGCGTTGTCTGTCTTCGAGAGCGACTACACTTCGGAGTACCCCAGCCACATGCCGGTCTCGATCGAACAGGAATCAGCTAAAGTCTTCAGAAAAAAATACCTTGATCGCATCGCCGATCAGATTGGTCGCTTCTTCTATAACTATCATTCCAGTGAAGATATTTATTGATCGAGACTGAAAACAAAGCAAGAGCGGGCCGATCAAAACATCAATTCGGAGTTGTGAAGGATCACACGATGAACAGTTTTTCGTTGAAACAACGTATTCATAAGCGGTTTCTGCAGGCAGTCAGCAAGCTGGCACTGGTGCTGGTGTTGTGTACGACTTTGTCGGGCTGTAACTATTTCATTCTGCTGGGTTACCTGATCGGGGGCCCGCCTTCGATCGAGCCGGACTTCGATGCCCAGACGCAGAAGTCCCTGACCGACAAGGATGTGACGGTGGCGATCGTCTGCTATGCCCCTCTGGAACTGCAGTATAACTTTGACGGGATTCACAACGACCTGGCGAAATACACCACCTTCCGCCTGCATCAGCACGGAGTGAAAGTGGTCAATCCAGACCGGATTCGCGCCTGGATCGATGAGAACCCCGACTGGGACAAACCGGAAGAAATCGGCGAAGCTTTTGATGTCACCTACGTGATCCACGTCGAACTGCATAAATACAGTCTGTATGAAGAAAACAGTTCCGACCTGTACCGTGGTCGTGCCGAAGGGATGGTGACGGTCTACGAAATGGATGACAGTGGCGAAGGCGAAAAACTCTACAGTAAAGAGATCACATCCTTCTATCCGCTGCGGGCACCCCGGGCGACTTCGGAAGTCACGTTCTCCAAGTTCAAGAAAGAATACCTGTCGCGACTCAGTGATGAAATCGGGCGGCTGTTCTACGAATACTATCGCGGTGACGACTTCACGCACGCCATCTGATGCGATCTGACTCAACTCTTGCAAGTCTGGTTCTGAAGCGTTAATTTCAGAGCCAGGAAAACGCGGGCACGTTAGAAGTGTCCGCCGGTTATCACTGTTGAGTTTCAGATCAGAGTGACGTCATGTCGATCAGCAAACAGGAACTGGTAGAACGCAGCCAGGTTATTCTGGCACATGCCTGGATGGTGCGGACCTTTATCAAGCACTGCGATGAAGCCGAAGACTATCCGGAGCTCATGGGCATTACCCGGGCCGTGTTCGATGCCTCACGGGCGCTGGAAACCCGCGTGGATGATCCCGACGCGTATCTCAAGATGCTGAAGAAAAAGATCAGCAAGCTGCGGAAGGCCACCGATCAGTTCGCGCTGGATGCTCCGGAAGCCTCCCTGCACACGAACTTCGAGCAGGCCGTGATCTCGATGAAAGGCTGCACGCAGGCCCTCGAAGCACTCTTGGCAGACGTGGAAGAGTAAGGTTACTCTTCCTTGGTGGCATCCAGGACTGCGAGGAAGGCCTTCTGGGGAATTTCGACCTGTCCGAACTGTTTGAGGCGTTTTTTCCCCTCTTTCTGTTTTTCCCACAGCTTGCGTTTACGGGTGATGTCACCCCCGTAACATTTGGCGGTCACGTTCTTGCGGAGCGCCTTGATGGTTTCGCGGGCGATAATCTTCCCGCCAATCGCAGCCTGGATGGGGATCTCAAACTGGTGCTTGGAAATCTCTTCCTTCAGGCGTTTGGCCAGTGCACGGCCGCGGCGTTCAGACTGCGAACGATGGACAATCGTGGAAAGGGCGTCGACGCGTTCGCCTTTGACGAGGATGTCCATCTTGACCAGATCGGCAGGACGGTAACCGATGATATCGTAGTCCATGGTGCCGTAACCCTTGGTGGCACTTTTCAGGCGGTCGTACATGTCATAGACGATTTCCGCCAGCGGTAGTTCGTAGACCAGCTGCGCCCGGTTGGTGCCCAGATATTCTGTGTTCTTGTAGATGCCGCGCCGGTCGGAACAGAGCTGCATAATCGTGCCGATGTTTTCTGACGGGAGGATGAAATTCACCAGCGCGATCGGCTCGCGGAATTCATCGATGCGGCTGGCATCCGGAACGTCCTGGGGATTGTCGATGTGTACGACTTCGCCGCTGCGTTCCTTGATTTCGTAGGTCACGTTCGGGGCGGTCTGCAGCAGGTCGATGTTGAATTCCTGTTCCAGTCGCTGCTGAATGATCTCCATGTGCAGCATGCCCAGGAAGCCACAACGGAAACCGAAGCCCAGCGCATCACTGGTTTCCGGAACGAAGCTGAAGCTGGCATCGTTGAGGCTCAACTTCTGTAACTCTTCCCGCAGTTTTTCAAAGTCGGTCGCTTCAATCGGGTACATGCCGCAGAACACCATCTGCTGTGGTGTCTGGTAACCGGGTAGGGGAGCTGCCGGCAGATTTTTGGGGTCGGCGATGGTGTCCCCCACATGGACCAGACTCAGTTCTTTGGCACCGCTCACCAGGTAACCTACCTGACCGGGACCCAGTGATTTGACGGCTTTCATGTGCGGCGTGAACTGGCCGATTTCAATGATGTCAAGTTTAGTGCCGCCCCGCATGAGCACGACGGTCTTCCCTTTTTCAATGGTACCCTGCACGACACGGACGTAAGTCACGACGCCGCGATAATGATCGTATTTACTGTCGAAGACCAGCGCCTGCAGCGGGGCATCGGGGGAACCCTGTGGAGGATCGATGCGCTCGACAATCGCGTCGAGGACCTCTTCAATCCCGATACCGCTCTTGGCACTGACTTTGAGTGCCTCTTCAGGATCGAGGCCGACAACAGACTCGACTTCTTCCAGTACTTCATCGATGCGGGTTACGGGCAGGTCAATTTTATTGACGACCGGAATGATCGTCAGGTCGGCATTGATGCAGGCATAGGCATTCGCCACCGTCTGGGCCTGCACTCCCTGGAAGGCATCGACGAGCAGCAGCGCACCTTCGCAGGCCGCCAGGCTGCGGGAGACTTCATAATGGAAGTCGACGTGGCCGGGTGTGTCGATCAGGTTCAGCTCGTAGGTTTCGCCTTTGTACTTGTGGTGAATGACCACCGTACGGGCTTTGACCGTGATACCGCGTTCCTGCTCAATCTGCAGGTCATCCAGGATCTGGTTCTTGAATTCCCGCTCCGTGATGGCGCCGGTTTTCAGGAGCAGCTGGTCGGCCAGCGTACTTTTCCCGTGGTCGATATGTGCTACGATCGAAAAGTTTCGAATCAGACGGGGCTCAGTTGCCATAAAAGGTATCTCGGTTTCTTATCACTCAGACCGCCCGAAATGGATTGTTCCGGGCATAGTTTCTAATTTTGTTCTGCTTTGAGGCAGGCCAGTCGCGCACAGCCGGCGACGCCGATATAACCGGCGTCTGCTCCGAGTTCTGCATAGTCGATGATCGTATTATCGTAAGGGACCTGAAACGCGCGTTGCTTTACCTCTTCTCGAATGCGCTGCATAAAACGATCGCCCTGCGCATTACCTTTGCCTCCAAAGGTGACCGCGCCACCAAACAGGACCATGTCCGGGTCGATGGTGTGCATCAGGTTCGTGGTGCCGACTCCCAGGCAGCGGGCGGATTCCATAATCAGCTCGACAGCCAGTTCGTCGTTCTGCTCCCCCGCTTCTGAGATCAACAGGGGCGTGAGCGTCTCACCCTGTTGCAGCTTGTCATTCAGGATGGACTCCCGACCCGCGTCGAGCTGCTCCTGGCAGCGCTTCACCAGTGACTTGCCACCCGCGTAAGCTTCGAGTGTACCATATTGTCCTGAATCACATAACCGTCCGTCATCCATCTGGATGACGATGTGGCCGCATTCGCCTCCATGGGAATGACGTCCCTCAATAATCATTTCATCTATAATAATACCACATCCAATGCCCGTGCCCAGTGTCCAGAACACCAGACTGTGAGCATCGCGGGCGCCGCCGATCCAGTATTCGCCGTAGGCGGCTGCGTTGGCATCATTCTGATAGACCGTCCGTTTGCCCCCGTAATGATCACAGACCGTCTGCCGGATCGGAAAGCCTTTCCACGTTGGAAGATTGGGCGGATCGACCAGTTTCCCCCCTGGGATGTCCATCGTGCCGGGAGTGGCGATACCGATGGCTTTAATCTCGTCCATGGTCAACTGGCAGTCGTCCAGAGCATCGTCGATGGCCTGGTAGATGTTTTTCAGGCCGGCTTCGACACCTTGGGGAACTTCCGTGGTCGTTTTGCAGAATGCCAGTGTCTGTCCCGCATCATCCACGATACCGACTTTAACGTTCGTACCACCAATATCGATGCCGACAAAATAGGGCCCTTGATGTTTTGTCGGTTCCATACTGTCTGTGGTTCCTCTGTGTTCTCTGTGATTCTGAAACGACTCTTATTACGTACCCCGAATGAGGCTGGGGCAGTCTCAATCAATGCCTGGCGGACGTAAGTCGATTGTGACAGGGGAAATAATCAATCGACGTCAGTTCAGAGGGAGGTCCGGGCACACGTGAGAAGTATAGCCGAGCGGGCAGGCGGGATGCAATCATCAACATGACAAATCAGGCTCTCCAGTCTGCTATTTCAGGGCCTGGAGGCGGTACAGAAGAACTTTCCGGAAAATCGGAACTGGTCTGTGAACCAACCTTGGCGCCCCGCCTGATTTGGGGCAGGATAAATTAATTGCTTCTGTTCCCGCCGCTCTGATTCAACCCCGAGGTCTGATATGAAACGCTTCTTCCGTTGTTCAGCTCTGCTCATTCTCTGTGGTTTCTGTTTCAGTACCACCGTTTCTGCATTAATCGCTGCTGAGAAAGCCGCGCGGCCGAATATTGTGCTCTGCATGACCGATGACCAGGGCTGGGGGGAGACTTCCTTCAACGGTCATCCCGTGATCAAGACCCCGCACCTGGATGACATGGCTGCCAGCGGGCTGCGACTGGACCGCTTTTACGCGGCGGCTCCCGTCTGTTCGCCCACCCGGGGCAGCTTTCTGACGGGACGCCACCCGAATCGTTTTGCCTGCTTCAGCTGGGGACATACCCTGCGACCGCAGGAAGTGACGGTGGCCGAGGCGGTCAAGTCGGTCGGCTACACGACGGGCCACTTCGGGAAATGGCATCTGGGCTCAGTACAGGCCAACAGCCCGGTTTCTCCCGGCAACAGCGGCTTTGATGAATGGGTCTCGAGTCCGAATTTCTATGAAAACGATCCCTATATGAGTCACAACGGCGTGGTCGAACAGCTCAAGGGAGAAAGTTCCCGCGTGACCGTGGATGCCGCCCTCGACTTTATGAAAGGGGCACAGAAAAAAGAGCAGCCCTTCCTGGCGGTGATCTGGTTTGGGAACCCGCACCTGCCCCACGAGGCGGTAGACGAATTGAAAGCCCTGTATCCCGATCAGGATCCGGCTTTCCAGAACTATTTTGGTGAGATCACCGGCGTCGACCGGGCGATGGGACACCTGCGGCGGCAGCTGCGCGATCTGGGGCTGGCGGAGAATACGCTGCTCTGGTTCACCAGCGATAATGGCCCGCGGCCTCCCCAGTTCAAAAAAGAGGGTCCCCGTTCGCAGGCGACCGGCGGACTGGCTGGCTATAAAGGGAACCTCTGGGAAGGGGGCATTCGCGTACCGTCCCTGATCGAGTGGCCTGCTGTGATTAAGAAACCGGAAACATCTGACATGCCCTGCGGCACCATCGATATCTATCCTACCGTGCTGGCATTGACGGGCGCCAAAGTTTCTCATCAGCCCACGCTGGATGGTGAGAGTCTGTTGCCCCTGATCGAGGGGCACAAGATGACCCGCAGCAAGCCGATGGGCTTCTGGACTTATCCTGAGAAGGGACATCCCAAACGCAGTACAGACATTCTGCTGGATCTGCAGAAGCGTCAGTCGCCCGGGAAACCCAATCCGCCCGGACCGGTTCCCGATGCCGACGCGGCCAGCCTGAATACGAAATATTCTAAAGAGGAGCTTCCCGGTTCCGCGGCCCTGATCGACGGTGACTACAAGATCCTGAAGATGGAAAACAAAAAAGGGACCGCCAAATATACGCTGTACAACCTCGCCAAAGATCCGGCAGAAGAACATGACCTGGCTAAACAGGATCCGCAGCGGTTCAAAAACATGAAAGCCGCTCTGGAAGGGTGGCAGCATTCCGTCGTCGACAGTCTGAATGGGAAGGACTATGCCGACTGAGGGGCTCCTGGGGTTTTAGGGAAACGCCGAAATTTCAGACTCGCAGACACGCTGCGATTGCATTTGGTGCCTGTGATTGACCATAATCGATTTTATAAACATTCATAAGGAAATCGAGAGCGGCCTACCTTTTATAGTCGAGGCAGCTTTACCTGCCTGTTTCCGTACCAGCTTACCTGTCCAATACGATAGAGGAACATTATGAACTCAGGACTTTTCAAACGTCTTTTCTGTCAGGCCTGTTGTGCCCTGCTGCTGTTGACAGTGGCGCTGGCCGGCTCTGTCTCTGCTGAGGATTCTAAAAAGGAACTCAAAGCCGGGATCATCGGTCTGGATACCTCGCATGCGATTGCCTTCACCAAGATGCTGAATACCGGCAATCCGGAAGGCGATCTGGCTGGCTGTCGGATCGTTGCCGCTTATCCCAAGGGAAGCCCGGATATCGAATCCAGTGTCTCCCGTGTGCCCGGCTACACGAAGCAGGTTAAAGAAATGGGCGTCGAGATCGTCGATTCCATCCCCGCACTGCTGGAGAAGGTTGATGTGGTCTTCCTCGAAACCAATGACGGACGTCCGCACCTGAAACAGGCGCTGCCGGTCCTCAAGTCAGGCAAGCCGGTCTTCATCGATAAACCGATTGCCGCCTCGCTGACGGATGCCGTGGCGCTGTTCGAACTGGCAAAGAAATACAATACGCCGATGTTTTCTTCTTCTTCACTTCGGTTTGCCAAAGGCGCGCAGCGTCTGCGGAATGGCGAAGAGGGAAAGATCATGAAAGCCAGCACGCACAGTCCCTGTTCGCTGGAAAGCACTCACCCCGACCTGT
Organism: Gimesia panareensis; assembly: GCF_007748155.1. Lineage (GTDB taxonomy): Bacteria > Planctomycetota > Planctomycetia > Planctomycetales > Planctomycetaceae > Gimesia > Gimesia panareensis. Next base: position 7,257,540 of record NZ_CP037421.1, on the reverse strand, counting down.
ACTGGTACGGGATTCACGGTGTCGAAACCCTGTTTACCGTGATGGGGCCTGGTTGTGAATCTGTCACACGAACCGTCAGCAATGCGGACCGGGATGAAGTCGCCGGCAAGTGGGCCGGAGGACGCGAAGGGCATTTTGCCGGCGTTCGCAAAGGAACCCCGAAAGGTTATGGCGGAACCGCTGTCGGTAAGAACGGTGAGGTTGCCGTGGGTGGTTATGACGGTTACAAGCCGTTGCTGGTGGAGATCGTGAAGTTCTTCCGTACCGGCAAACCGCCAGTGAGTCCTGAAGAGACACTGGAAATTTACGCATTCATGGAAGCGGCTGACGAAAGTAAACGGCAGGGGGGCAAAGAGGTCACCCTGGCGAGCGTCATGAAAAAGGCGGAAAAGCAGGCCGCGCAGAAGCTGGCCAAACTGGATCTGGCTGACAGCGGTATTTCCTCTGATGACAACAAATTGACAGCGGCCGAAAAAGAAGAAGGCTGGAAACTGCTCTTCAACGGCAAGAACTACAAAGGCTGGATGTGCAGCAACGGTAAGAAGATCGCTGCCCCGATCGAAAACGGCGCACTGGTGCCTTACAAATCAGGCGGCTATCTGATTGTCTATGATAAGGAATTCAGCGATTTCAAATTCAAGTGCGATGTGAAAATGCCGGAAGAGTGCAACTCCGGAATCTTTTTCCGCGTGGGCGATCTGAAGGATCCCGTGCAGTCCGGATTCGAAGCGCAGGTATTGAGCCGCAAGGGAACCGGCATGCATGATTTCGGGGCGATCTACGATCTTGTAGCACCGTCAGAAAACCGGGCCAGTGCTCCGGGTGAATGGACTCATGTCGAGATCACCTGCAAGGGGCCGCACATCAGCGTGGCCGTGAATGGAAAAGTCGTTGCCAAGCTGAATGCAGATGAATGGACCGTGCCGGGCAAGCGTCTGGATGGTACCGGCCACAAGTTCAAAGCAGCAGTCAAAGACTTCCCGCGGAAAGGCTACATCGGTTTTCAGGACCACGGGCACAAAGTCTGGTATAAGAATGTAAAGTTGCTGGAACTGTGAGCCGAAAGTAAACTCTAAGCAGTTACAGTGAAATCCCGCCACCTGAGAGCGTCTTGTTCTCAGGTGGTTTTTTTTGAATCATCAAAAGCTTTGAAATTGGATTGAGACATCAGAAAACAGGCTGGGGGATACTGATGAAATGGCCTGGTGAGCGGGGCAACAGGAGGCCTCGCTCGCCGGTTCTCATCATTGAGAATCCGGAAAAGGTGAGTGAATGAACTACGAATCGAGCTTTTCTGATGCAGTATGGAAAATGATTCAATTTGTGCCTTGCTTTCACTACAAAAAGGGGGGGATCTGTGTAAAATAGCCGCGAATTATTGGGCACCAGAGATCTTGCGCCTATAAAACTGTAAGTACACAGCAGGAATGCCCTTGATCGGATTTGTACAGCATTCAAGTGGTTTTCAAAACCACATCAAGCGAGTCAGTCATTTAAACTCGTTGTATTCAGGTTCATAATTCAATGATAACAATTAAAAAAGGGCTGGATCTGCCCATCGCAGGTGAGCCTTCTGCTTTGATCGAAAACGGGCCGGAAATTCGATCGGTTGCTTTAATCGGCCCTGATTATATTGGGATGAAACCCACGCTGGCTGTCGAAGTCGGCGATACTGTTAAAAAAGGTCAGTTGCTCTTCAGCGACAAGAAGACCGAGGGCGTGATCTATACGGCGCCTGCCGCTGGTAAAGTGACCGAAATCAATCGTGGGGCCAAACGGGCCTTTCAGTCAATGGTGATTGAACTCGAAGGTTCCGATGAAGAAACCTTCGCTTCCTACGAAGAAGGACAGCTCAGCAGTCTGACACGCGAGCAGGTCACTGAGAACCTGGTGCAGTCCGGTCTCTGGACCAGTCTGCGAACCCGACCTTACAGCAAGGTCCCCTCTCCCGAGTCCACACCGCATTCCATTTTTGTGACTGCCATCGATACCAGTCCACTGGCACCACCGCCGGAAGTTGTACTGAGCGAAGAGCCGCGGGCATTCTCTCAGGGTCTGCAGATTCTGAAGACACTGACCGAAGGGAAGCTCTTTCTCTGTAAAGCACCGGGAACCAATCTGCCCGGTTGCGAGCTGGATTTTGTGACAGTCGAAGAATTCGGCGGTCCGCATCCTGCAGGACTGGTCGGTACGCACATTCATTATCTGGATCCGGTCAGCGAAAAGAAAACCGTCTGGTACATCAACTACCAGGACGTGATTGCGGTCGGCAAATTGTTTACGACAGGCCAGCTCTCCAATGAGCGTGTGATTTCGATCGCCGGCCCGGTCGTCAAGAATCCCAAACTGGTTAAGACCATTATGGGAGCCAGTCTGGCTGATCTGACAGACGGCAACCTCGAAGAAGGCGTCGATCGGATTATTTCCGGTTCGGCTCTTTCCGGCCGCACAGGCGAAGGCCCTTTCGCTTACCTCGGCCGCTATGCATTACAGGTCACCGCGCTCAAAGAGGGGACGCATCGGGACTTCCTGGGCTGGATGGGCCCCGGATTCAACAAGTTCTCAGTCGTGCCCGTGTTCGCTTCCTCCTGGCTGGGTAAAGGGAAGAAAGTTCCCTTTACGACATCAACCGAAGGCAGTAAGCGGGCCATGATTCCCATCGGAACTTATGAAAAAGTGATGCCTCTGGATATTCTGCCAACCTTCCTGTTGCGGGCTCTGATTACTGAAGACACCGAACAGGCCAAGCTGTTGGGGTGCCTGGAGCTGGATGAGGAAGATCTGTCGTTGTGTACGTTTGTCTGCCCGGGCAAGTACAACTACGGATCGTTGCTGCGGGACAATTTGACCAAAATTGAAATCGAGGGCTGATACAGCAATAGCCCGGGAAGGGCTTTGACTGTGAAACTCGCCAAGCCTTCACTGTGTGTGATAGTAAGCTGGATAAATCAATTTGTTTTGAAAGATGTCAGTCTGACTGACCGGTAAGAAACAGGTTCGTTTCGGCCGACGGTCAGAGACAGTCAAAGTTGCTGATGGCCCTTCTGAGCCTGCATCAGGGGCTGTCAAACAGGAAAGATAAACCTCGAAATGAAGCCGTTACGAAATCTTCTTGATAAGATACACCCTCTCTTCGAAAAAGGGGGGAAGTTCGAGAAGCTTTACCCGCTTTACGAAGCACAGGACACGTTCCTGTATACGCCGGGTGAAGTGACCAGTGAAGCCTCTCATGTGCGCGATTCGATCGACTTGAAGCGCATGATGAGTATGGTGATTGTGGCTCTGCTGCCCTGTGTGTTCATGGCACTGTATAACACAGGCTATCAGGCCAACGCGGCTATGAGCAACATGGGAATCGAATCGGTTCCCGGCTGGCGGGGCGCCATCATGTCCTCACTGGGTGTGATACCCGATGCCAACAGCCTGGTCTCTAACCTGGTGCACGGTGCTCTCTACTTCCTGCCGATTTATATCGTCTGTATGGCGGTGGGGGGGACCTGGGAAGCGCTGTTTTGTGTTGTGCGGCGTCACGAAATCAACGAAGGCTTCCTGGTGACCGGGATGCTGTTTCCGCTCACACTGCCTCCCACGATTCCGCTCTGGCAGGTTGCACTGGGCATCAGCTTTGGTGTGGTCATCGGTAAAGAAATCTTCGGTGGTACTGGTAAAAACTTCCTCAACCCGGCGCTGACAGCCCGGGCGTTTTTGTATTTTGCCTACCCCGGACAGATCGTGGGTGACAGCGTCTGGACCGCCGTTGACGGTTTCAGTGGTGCCACCTCACTGGGGCAGCTGGCAACCGCAGCTCCCGAAGTCGGGATGAAAGCCATCACCAACCCCGTCGCTGACGGCGGACTGGGAATCTCCTGGGGCCAGGCCTTCATGGGGACGATTCAGGGGTCAATGGGTGAAACTTCCACCTTCGCCTGTCTGCTGGGGGCAGCCTTTCTGATCTTGATCGGCGTCGGTTCCTGGCGCGTGATGGCAGGTGTCCTCGCTGGTGCGATGGGACTCTCCACCCTGCTGTGGCTGATCGGCAGCAACACGAATGCGATGTTCGCGATGCCTCCGCAGTGGCACCTGGTTGTCGGCGGTCTGGCCTTCGGTCTGGTATTTATGGCGACCGATCCGGTCTCGGCAGCGATGACCGATACAGGACGCTGGTTATATGGAATTTTGATTGGGGGAATGACCATCCTGATTCGGGTCGTCAATCCTGCGTATCCAGAGGGGATCATGCTGGCGATTCTGTTCGGCAACGTCTTCGCTCCTCTGATTGATTATTACGTGGTTCAAGCAAACATTAAAAGAAGGTTGGCGCGAAATGTCGCGTGATTCAATAGGTTTCACATTTTTGGTATCGGCCACCCTGTGCGTGGTCTGCTCGATTCTGGTTTCCGGGGCTGCGGTCGGATTGCGCAGCAAGCAGGAACTGAATAAAGAGATCGAACGTAAGAAGAACATTCTCTCCGTGGCCGGCCTGCTCAAACCAGGCGAAGGCAATGAGAATGTCATGTCGATCTATGACAAACAGGTGGAAGGGATCATCGTCGATCTCAACACCGGCAAAGTCGTCACCGACGACAAGGAACTGTTTCCTGATCCTGCTCAATACGATCAGAAGGCAGCCATCGACAATCCCAAACTGAGCACCGCGATTGAGTCCAGCAAAGATATCGCCGGGATCAAACGCCGTGAGAATTATTCCTGGGTTTACCTGATTCACGATGACAGCGGCAAACTGACTCAGTATGTGCTGCCCGTGCGGGGTAAAGGGCTGTGGTCCACCATGTGGGGCTTCCTGGCTCTGGAGACCGACCTGAATACAGTGGAAGGTCTGACATTCTACGAACAGGGGGAAACGCCTGGTCTGGGTGGGGAAGTCGATAACCCCAAGTGGAAAGCACAATGGAAAGGGAAGGAAGTTTACACCAATGACTTCCAGCCCGATATTCAAGTCATCAAGGGCACGGTAAATCCCGAATCCAAAGATGCCATTCATGAAGTGGATGGTCTCTCGGGAGCGACAATTACCTCGCGGGGTGTCACTCACCTGCTCGAATTCTGGCTGGGTGATCTCGGATTTAAGCCTTATCTCGAACGCGTTCGGGAAAAGGAGGGAAAGTAATATGAATTCACGACAGAAAGAGGTCCTGACAGGACCGATTTTGAATAACAACCCGATCGCGCTGCAGATCCTGGGGATCTGTTCCGCTCTGGCGGTGACCACGAAAATGGAAACCGCGCTCGTGATGAGCATCGCGGTGACACTGGTGACGGCCTGCTCGAATGCAGCGGTTGCTTCGATCCGTCTGCAGATTCCCAGCAGCATCCGTATCATCGTGCAGATGACGGTCATCGCTTCACTGGTGATTCTGGTAGACCAGTTCCTGAAAGCATTTGCTTTCGGGATCAGCAAGCAGCTGTCCGTGTTTGTGGGACTGATCATCACCAACTGTATCGTGATGGGACGTGCCGAAGGCTTCGCCATGAAAAACGAGCCCGGCATCAGTTTCCTGGACGGGATCGGCAACGGACTGGGTTACAGTGCCATTCTGATGCTGGTCGCCTTCTTCCGGGAACTGCTTGGTTCCGGAAGTCTGTTCGGTGTTCCCATTTTAAAACTGAGTCGTGATGGTGGCTGGTACGATGCCAATGGTCTGATGCTACTGCCTCCCAGCGCGTTCTTTATTATTGGTATTACCATCTGGGTTTTGCGAACTCTAAAGACCGACCAGATGGAGGAGGCATAACATGTTTGAACATTATCTGAGCCTGTTTATCAAATGTCTCTTCGTCGAGAATCTGGCTTTGGCCTTCTTTCTCGGGATGTGTACCTTTCTGGCTGTTTCCAAGAATGTGAAAACCGCCATGGGACTGGGGATTGCGGTGGTTGTCATCCAGTTCATCACCGTACCCGTGAATAATATCATCTATCAGCATCTGCTGAAGAAGGGGGCGCTGGCCTGGGCTGGTTATCCCAATGTCGATCTGACCTTCGTCGGTCTGATCTGTTACATCGGCGTGATCGCGGCGATGGTACAGATCCTCGAAATGACACTCGACCGCTACTTCCCCGCACTTTACAACTCCCTGGGGATCTTCCTTCCGCTGATCACCGTGAACTGTGCGATCCTGGGGGGCACCCTGTTTATGGTCGAGCGTGACTATAACTTTGCCGAAAGCTGCGTCTTCGGTCTGGGGTCCGGTCTGGGCTGGGGCCTGGCGATTGTTGCACTGGCCGGCGTACGTGAAAAACTCAAATACAGTGATGTTCCTCCGGGACTGCGCGGGCTGGGCATTACCTTCATTACCGTGGGGCTGATGGCAATGGCCTTTATGGCTTTCTCCGGTATCCAGCTGTAACACTTACTAGATTACTGACTTTTTAGAGCGGTCTAAGTATATCATGAATCCAGAAATTCTGCTTGGCGTTATCATGTTCACGGGCATCGTCTTAGCCCTGGTCGCCATCATTTTATTAGCGAAATCCAAACTGGTTGCCTCCGGTAATATTACGATCACAGTCAATGAGCAGAAAAAGATTGAAGTCCCTGCGGGCGGAAAACTCTTAAACGCTCTGGCGGAGAATCAGATCTTCGTTTCTTCAGCTTGTGGCGGTGGTGGAACCTGTGCTCAGTGTGAAGTGAAAGTGCTGCAGGGCGGCGGCGACATTCTGCCGACCGAACGCTCTCACTTCAATAACCGTGAAGTTCGCGAAGGCTGCCGACTGTCCTGTCAGGTGCCGGTGAAGACCGACATGGAAATCGAAGTTCCGCCGGAAGTCTTCGAAACCAAAAAGTGGGTCTGTAAAGTTCGTTCCAACGACAACGTCGCCACCTTCATTAAGGAACTGGTGCTGGAACTGCCTGAAGGTGAAGATGTGGCCTTCAAGGCCGGTGGGTTTATCCAGATCGAAGCGCCGCCGCACCATCTGAAATACAGCGAATTTGATATCCCGGATGAATATAAGGAAGACTGGGACAATTTTGACCTCTGGCGTTTTGAGTCCAAAGTGGACGAAGAAGTCATCCGCGCCTATTCGATGGCGAACTATCCCGGGGAAAAAGGGATCATCATGCTCAACGTGCGTGTGGCTTCCCCTCCACCCCGTGCTCCCGAAGGCACCCCGCCCGGGAAAATGTCCTCTTACATCTTCAACCTCAAGCCAGGTGACGAAGTCACGATTTCCGGTCCTTACGGTGAATTCTTTATTGCAGACACCGAAGCTGAAATGATCTACATCGGTGGTGGTGCCGGTATGGCTCCGCTGCGATCTCACATTTACGAGCTCTTCAAAGAACGCAAAACCAACCGGAAGGTCTCCTACTGGTACGGTGCCCGCAGTATGCGTGAAATGTTCTACGAAGATGAATTTCGGGCGATCGAAGAGGAATTCCCTAACTTTAAAATGCACATCGCCCTCTCAGACCCGATGCCGGAAGACAACTGGACCGGCCTGCAGGGCTTCATCCACCAGGTGCTGCTGGACGAATATCTGAGCAAGCACCCGGCTCCGGAAGATTGTGAATACTACATCTGCGGTCCGCCGATGATGTTGTCTGCCGTACGTAACATGCTGGATGATCTGGGAGTTGAACCTGAGAACGTCCGGTACGATGACTTCGGTTAACAGACAACACGCGTGGTTCTGGTGTCTCACTCTGCTGGCCTGCAGCCTGCAGGTCACGGGATGCCGGAACGATGAGTCAGGCTCCAGCTCTGCTGCACTACAGAAGCAGCAGATTGAGGGGCCCACGATGGGGACGACGTATCATATTACGGTCTGTACCCCCGCCACAGATGAGGTTGATACCGGGCAGCTGAAACAGGACATCGATCAGCTGCTCGTGGAAATCAACCAGGAGATGTCGACCTACATCAAAGATTCGGAACTGTCGCTGTTCAATCAGGCAGAACCCAACCGGTGGCTTCCGGTTTCTCCGGCGGTGGTGAAAGTGGTCTCCGCGGGCCTGGAGCTGAGCGAAGACAGCGACGGGGCCTTTGATATGACCGTGGGGCCGCTGGTGAATCTGTGGCACTTCGGACCGGATCCGGGCAAAAGGACGCTGCCCCCGGAAGACAAAATTGAAGCCGCCCGCCAGAAGGTGGGCTATCATCATATCCAGGTTCAGGAGTCGCCTGCGGCACTGAAGAAGCTGATTCCCGAGGTGTACGTCGATCTCTCGGCGATTGCCAAGGGGTATGGAGTCGATGCGGTTGCCGAACTCATCGAAGCGCGAGGGATCGAAAACTACCTGGTGGAAATCGGAGGGGAGATGCGGGCCCGTGGCATCAACCAGCGTAGTGAATCCTGGAAGGTCGGCATCGAAAAACCGGTGAGTCAGACCCGGGTGGTCCAGAAGATTGTGCCACTGGACAACCTGTCCATGGCGACTTCGGGAAATTATCGTAATTTTTTTGAGGTGGATGGCGTCAGCTATTCACATACCATCGATCCCCGCACGGGGCGACCAGCGATGCATGGGCTCGCTTCGGTCACCGTAGTGGGGGAAACCTGTATGAAATGCGACGCGATCGCGACATGCCTGATGGTATTGGGCCACGCTGAGGGGTATAATTGGGTGAAAGAGCGGAACATCGCCGCTTATTTTATTGTCAAAACAGACGCCGGTTTTACGGAACGCTTTTCGCCTGCCTGGCAGAAGCAGTTCGGTGAGGAGCACTAATTATGTCAACAGTCCTGTTTGCTCTGGGAATTTTTGCCCTGGCCTTCGCGGGGATGGCCGTTGGTGTGATCTTCAGTAACCGATGCATCAAAGGCTCGTGCGGCGGCCTGAATAACATCGAGGGCGTCGATGGCTGCTCGCAGTGCGGTGGTTGTTCGGTCGGCGATAAGAAAAAAGAACACGACCACGCCGCTGCCGCCGGTTCCTGCGCTGTTGAGGAAGAAGACGCCAGTTTGCCTTCCAGCACGAAATAGGCTCACGAATCCCTGTGATCGCACAGCGGGGGATGGTCCCATTTTCATTTCTGGGTAAGCCCGAATGTAATTCGGGCCGAGCGTAGCGAGCAGGAAACTGGCTCTGTTGCGTTCATGGAAACAGACCACTCATTTACCCTCAAGAAGAAATGAACTGAGGGGAGAAGACTCAAGCCCGTTCGCCTGTTTGCCCTGACAGTTTCCTGTTGTCTTTGACAACCCCAAATTTCATTCGGGGGCACCCGTATTCTTGGGCAGCAAGTCAGTTATATTGAACGGTCACTGAATCCCCCAGGAAATTTCAAGATTTTCACTGGTAGTTCGAATCAGATGTGAGACAATACAGGCAAAAGTGGATTCCACCCGCAGGGGAAGTGCGCTTTTGTGGAACAACACATCTGAATTCAGCGAGACGAACGCCACGCTCTCGAGAGGAGGTTAGCATGTCATCAGCCGATCAACAGGACCAGCCGGACCCCGTTCATATTCATACGGAAGAAGCATCTACAGAACAGACTCAAACAGAACAATCGCAGACCGAACAGTCCGGTTCGACCCAGTCGGAGTCAACTGAATCTGCCGAGGAAAAACGGTCAGATGCTTCAGGTATTCCGAATTCGATCGAGCGGCTGCGCTCCGAGTTTGACAAGCTGCTGGGAGTCGCCGTCGAACAGGGAGAACGGGCACTGGACAGGCTGGGGCTGTTTGGCAACGAGCCGGTCTGGGTGCCCCGCGTCGACCTGATGGAACTCGAAGAACAGGTGCAGGTGACGATGGATCTGCCCGGAGTGACCGCTGAAGAGATCAATATCACGCTGGCCGGGAACATGCTGACCGTGACCGGCACCCGCAGTACCGGGACCACGACCACCGCTGGCCAGACCGTACGAATGAGCGAACGCCCTTCGGGCCAGTTCCGTCGTTCGGTGCCGATGCCTGTCGCCGTCGATCCGGACAAGGTGACCGCTTCGGTGCAAAACGGAATTCTGAGCATTACGCTGGACAAGGCCTCCACGGAAAAACCGCGGCAGATTCCTATTAACAGTGCTTCCGGCACCAGCTTCTAGAGCGCGTCGCGATTAAGCATAGCGTTTCTCAATTTAATATACTCGGTCCAAATGGCCCTGGAGACGCTACAGTAAAACTGGACACAGTCTAAACGCAACCATCAGTCGGGGGACCGCTCCAGGTTTTTGATCTGATGCGGTTCCACTGACTGGCCGGAAGTCAGGTTCATACTGGGGGCGACAATCAGCTGGTCGCCTGCCTTGATTCCCGATTTGATCTCCGCTTCGAAGTCGTTCATCACACCCGGTTCGACATCGACGAGCTGCGCGCGGTTGTTGCGAACCACATAGACCTGCCACTGTCCTGATCCGTTGCGAAACAGCGTCGAGCGGGAGACTTTGACCACGTCCGGTTTGATGTCCGTATAAATTTTGACGCGGACCCGGAAATCGGTTCCCAGGATGCGCTGCTGCTGTTGCAGTTGCTTGAAGATGTTCTGGTTAAAGCCGACGATGACTTTCACGCGCTGCTGTTCGACTCCCAGCGAAGAGATCTTGGTGAAGCCTTTGGGGTAGATGCGTTTGACTTTACCCTGCACTGGCTTTTCACCGATGGCGGGACCTTCGATGTCGACGGGCGAACCGATGTGAATATTTCCCACGTATTGCGAGAGCACATCGACTTCGACTTCGAGGTCGTCCAGTTGCCCGAGTTCGAGCAGGATTTCACCGGCAGGCAATGTGCGTTCGTTGGAGTAATATTTTGCCAGTACGGTACCGTCGATCGGACTCCGCATCGTAGCCCGGTTGCGGTCCCGCTGCAGCTGTTCGAATTGTGATTCCGCCTCTTTCTTTTCCTCCTGCAGAACTGCTTCGGAGAGTACTTTTTTCTCCTTGTACTTCAGGATGGAAATCTTGCCGATCTGCATGGCGCTTTGAATCGCCTGGAGTGCCCGCCAGGTGAGGATGTCTTTCTGGTAGTCAATTTCGCTTTGTTTTTTGAACAGATCTGCTTCGCTAAATTCACTGGCCGAGAGCGCTTTTCTCTTGAGTAGCTCATATTTGCGGTCGAATTCGTCCCGGGCGTAGGCCCATTTGGCTTTACTGGCTTCCTGCTGCTTGCTGGCCGCTTCGACGGTCAGGTCCATTGACTTCAGAAATTCGTCGAACTGATCCAGCGAATTATCTTCGAGCCGGTTGTCGGCCTGTTCGATGATTTTTTTCGCATACTGTTCCACGCGATAGCGGGCTTTCGCGACTTCGGCATCCAGGTCAGAGGTGTCCATCGCAGCCACGACCTGCCCCTGAGTGACCGTTTCGTCTTCCTTCACGCTGATCGGCAGGATGCGGCCATCGAGGGGCATCGCAATCCGGTAGACGCGGGGGAGGCTGGTCTTGGCGCGTTCTTCGATGAAGGCTTTGACGGTGCCGGTCTGTGCGACTGTGACATCCACCGGCTGCGGCGCTCCGCTGAATAGATAAAACAGCCCTGCGACTGCCAGGATGCCGACAGTGATCAGAATCGATTTTCGGGACATGGTTATTCCTTTACATTCAGCGCCTGGAGCCAGTCCATTTTCTGAATGGCTTTCTGGACCGGCCAGTGTGAGATCAGAGTAAACAGGATGCCCAGGACGACCGTCATCACCCAGCTCAGCATGTAGATGGTAAAGGGCATGCGGAACAGTTCGGTATCGTAGGCGATGTTAATGCCCTTGGAAGCCCAGTAGCCGGCCGGCAGGCCCAGCAGGATTCCCGGCAGATTAACACAGAAGCTTTCGCGCAGAAAGATAGAGCCGACCTCGCGGGGCGTATAGCCCAGCACCCGGAGCGTGGCGATTTCCTGTTGACGTTCCGAGAGGGAAATCAGTGAGGCGTTGAGGATGCTGCCGAAAAAGATCAGGCAGGAAAAGACGATCACGACGACGATCATCACGATCATCTGATCGACGAGCACCTCCTGCAGCTTGTCTTTCTGGTCGCGGATCGAATTGACCGTCTGAATCGCCGGGACCTGTTTCAACTGACGATAAATTTTCCGCGTCACTTCGGGCCGGGGATTGGTTTTCAGCTGCACATTGCTGAGTGAGTCTGCTTCTCCCATCAGACGATTCAGATAATGGAAGTCGGCGTAGACCGTCAGGCCCAGGTAGCTGTCGATGATTTTCATCACCGGGACCTGTCGCGGAATCCGGTCACCGGAGACGGGAATCATGCGAATCGAGTCGCCCGCCTGGATGTGTAGAATATCGGCCAGTTTGCGGGTGACGAGCAACCCGGTGGGAGGCACTTCGACCCGGTTCCCGGCGGTATCGCGGGGAATCGTCAGTCGCGCGTTCCGCAGGATCCCGGTGATGCCGGTTTTCTTTTCGTGGATGCCATTCTGTAAGGTGCAGCCAACCTGGAACAGCGGCTCCGCGTAATCGACGCCCTGGATCTGTTGCGCTTCGTAATACGCAGAGTAGTCGTGATCGTCCTTGAAGGTCAGGTCGATGTCGCTGAGCAGCAGTTTGTCGTATTGAAAATTGAGCAGGGCGAAGGCGGAGTCATACATGGAGAAAGTGACGAGCAGCAGCATCGCTCCCACTGTGGCTGAGAGCAGACCACCGATCGTGCGGGTTCGGTTGCGGAAGATATCCCGCAGCACCATCTGCCAGCGGAAGTCGATTGCCCGCCAGAAGACGCGGATGCGTTCCAGCAGGATCCGTCGGGCCCGCAGTGGGGGTTTGGGCCGCATCGCTTCCGCAGGAGAAAGTCGTACAACGGTGCGGACACCCCGGAACGTACCTGCAACCGCGAAGAAGACGCTGATCACCAAGCCCAGCAGAATCACGCGGGGATACATCTGGTTGGTCAGCGAGGGGAACTCGAAAAAGTTGCGGTACTGGGCCGTCATGCCCCCGGCCAGGGAGTAGCCCAGCAGCGTGCCCAGAATGCCCCCTGCCACGCCGATCAGCAGGCCGAACTGAATGAAGTGCCGAAACATTTCCTGGTTGGAATAGCCGAGCGCTTTCAGCGTACCAACCACGGTCCGCTGCTGTTCGGCCATACGCGACATGAGCAGATTCAGCGCCAGGGCTGCAACGATCAGAAAGATGCTGGGCAGGATGGTGGCACTGATTTTGAGACCATCGATTTCGTTCTTGAGAAACCAGTGTGAGGACTGCTGGGCCAGTGGAGTGGTCGAGAAGACGCCGTAGTCTTCGAGTTCGAGTTCCAGCTGATCCAGGATCTCACGGACCCGGTTGGGACTTTGATACTGCGGCGCAAGCTGCCCGAGGATCTGGTTGGCGGCCCCTTCAAATCCGAAGACATCTTCCGCGTAATCGTGTTTCAGGTAAAAGACGCCGTAGCTTTCCGGTTCGGGGACGAGGCCCCCCGGGCCGATCAGGTAGACGAATTCGGAACTGATGGCAGTGCCGACAATCAGGAGGTCCTGCAGACGGTTGTTGAGAATCAGTTGAATGTGATCGCCGGGGCGCAGATTGTGCGCACGGGCAAAAGCATCATTGACGATGACCTCTTCCTGGCGCTGATCGGTGAAGTAGCTCCCCTGCTTGATGACGATGCTGTTGATTGAGGCGTTTTCGTGATCGGGAAGGGAGACCGCTTTCCCGGAGAGGGGTTTTTCAACGTCTTCCAGAGAGGCGGTGACTTCGAAGACGATCCGCGGCAGGATGTTCGTCACGCCAGGGGTTTGTATGACGGAGTCAAGATCGCCCAGGGGCACCTTCTTGAGTTCGATGGAGAAGTCGGCCATATGACAGAGCCGGTAGTAGCTCTGGCGGGAATACTCCAGGTTGTCGTAAGTCGAGAACATGGCAATGAAACAGCCGATGCCGACCGCGATGATGCTGATGATGGCAATCAGGACCCCGCGGGCCGCCAGCAGTTCTCGCAGTAATTTCCGGTGCAACACTTTCATTACCAGGTCACCTGCTCAGCGGCGATGGGATGCGGGTTGGGTTTCGCCTCGGCAATGGTGCCAGAGCCAATTCGGACGACACGCTGGGCCATCTGACCGATGGCCGAGTTATGCGTGATGATCACCACGGTTTTGCCCAGCTCCCGGTTCAGGTTGGCGAGGACTCCCAGGATCTTGCGGCCGGTGGTTAAATCGAGCGCCCCGGTCGGTTCGTCGCAGAGCAGCAGCTCCGGCTGTTTGACCAGCGCACGGGCAATGGCGACCCGCTGCTGTTCTCCCCCCGAAAGCTGCGCGGGAAAATGATTGGCCCGGCTGGAGAGTCCCACCAGTTCCAGGGCGTCATCGGGCGACATCGGATCGGCGCTGATGTCGGCGGCCACGATCACATTTTCACGGGCGGTCAGTGTGGGAACCAGGTTATAGAACTGGAAGACGAAGCCGATGTGTTCACGGCGGTAGCGGGTGAGCTGTTGCTCGTTGAATTCAGAGACATTCTTTTCGTGGAAATAGACATCGCCCTCGGTAGGGAGATCGATACCGCCCACGATATTCAGCAGCGTACTCTTACCGGAACCGGAAGGGCCGACGATGACCAGGAATTCGCGTGCGTAAATATCAAGGTCCACATGATGCAGAACGGGCACTTCGACATCGCCGGTGGTGTAGGTCTTCGAGATCGATTTCAACGAGAGCAGGACCTGCTGCTCTGTATCAGAGGCTTGAACTGAATTCATTTCAGAAGCGGACATGGCTGTGATCTCGGAGCAGATAAGAGTTCAAGAGGTCATCTGGCGGGGGGAGTTCCTTTGCCGCTCTGGATGTACTGGTCCCGCTGCTGAGCATATTCTTCGGCTGTAATCGCTTCTTCATTAAGTTCAGCGAAGTCTTTGGAATCGGCGGCCGCTGCTTTTTCATATTCGGCGAAGTACCGTTTCAGGTAAGGGACACACCAGCCGCACCCGGTCCCCGCTCCGCCACATTCACTCAGCTGACTGGCCCGCCGGGGGCGATGAATGCGGAGGTGGTTGATGATTTTGCGTTTACTGATATGAAAACAGTAACAGACTTTATCGTCGAGTTTCACGTCTGATCTATCTCTGGTTAAGCCCGCAGGCGGGCAGACTGGTTCGCATTCCAGGCAAACAGGGATTGCAGGCGAGGGCAGACCTCACGATCCTTCTGCTCTCTCAATGTAAATCTTATTGGATTTCACGGAGAATGTCAGGGCCGCTTCACTCAATATCTGGGCCAGCAGTCGGGAGATTGTGGTATTTTTCTGTGAGAACGAGATTGGCGTTTCCAGGAGCCGGGAATCATTTTTGACATTGTCCGCAAGCTGAAACTCAGTATCGAGCATCTCTTCGAACTGGGCAATCAGAGTTTTGAGGGGGATTTCTTTCGGTTGTTGAAATTCGAGAATCGGGATTTGCAGAGCCATCGCGACATCGGTTTCGGGGACCGCTGGTACTTCCATGGGGTCGGGTTTGCGGGCGACCAGTGGCGGAGCCTGATCCGGTTGGGCGGCAATCAGATTCTGATTCTCAAGCTGCCGCTGGTCGGGTTGAGCCGGGCCCGGGGGTACTGCAACTGGTTCTTTCGCTTCTGGTTCGGGGGTCACTTCCACCAGCAGGGGAGTCTCAGTTTCTGTCTTTTCATTCGGGAGCTCTTGCTCCGCGTCTGCGACAGTCTCCGGTTCCGTCTGTGGCTGTGGAATGGTTGGAGACTCATCGAACAGCATCAAAAGCAGAATCAGGAGTCCGCCGGTGCCGGCGACGAGCCAGGACATCAGCACGGGACTGGCTGCCAGATACCTGGCACCACTCTGAACCGTCTGGAGACCGGCTTCCGTTTTTTGTGCGAGCCGGGACGGTCCCTGAGGTATGGGTTCCAGTTCGACTGGCGTGAGGGAGAGCTGTCCCTCAGGTGTCTGCGCAATCTGGAGTGGTTTACTACAGTCGGGGCAGTGAAAGCGGGTGCCTGCTGTCTGCCTGCCGCGCATTCTGAGCGTGGCTTGACAGTGAGGGCATTGAAAGGTGGTGACATCCATGGGTGATCACCCCGTTAACGAATCCGACAGGAGATTTAATTTTTCAGATTTAATTTTTCGGTGGAAATACAAAAACCGTCAGATTATTGTTTTTCGCATAGGGTTTACTGGTAATCGTGGCGGTCTTTTTCGCTTCATCGATCACCAGGCATAACTGATCCTGATCTTTGACGTTGAAAATGGCTTCGATCGCATCCAGGCCGGGAGCCATCCCCAGATTCATTGTCTGTGGCATGTTTTTCGTGTAACCGACCAGCTTGAGTGCTTCACCATCGACTTCGATATTGGTTTTGGTTTCTTCACCAATATAAGCAAACGCTTCCTGCAGCGGCGTGCGACGGAAATCGACATCGATCTTCATCTTCAGGCGGTCGACTACCTTGTCAGGCAGTTTGGGGCCCGTGGGTTTCGGTTTGGCTTTGACTGAGAAGTCGGTCCGCGTCGATTCATCCCAGGTGAGCAGACTGGCGACTGCCAGGTTGGGGGCAGCCCGTTCCGGCAGATTGCTGATCAGCTGGGCGTAACGTTCCCCGGTCTTTTCATGGTTCGCCATGCTGAAGGCTTTGAGCATGGCAGGAAATCGCCCAATGACTTTGCGTGTGCCGACAGTTCCGGGATTCATTTTCTGAACGCCCTCCAGCATCTCGTGTGGCAGCTGGTCGAGCTTGTTTTTGAGGTTGTCAGCCAGTTGTGGCGGGCGAATCATAGTGGTATTGCGGAAGGTGAACTCGGAGTAGAAATCATCGCGCCCCAAGTGCATGCTCCAGGCAACGGTTTCAACATCATCGCCGATCCAGTCCAGAAACTCGTTCAGGAAAGGATGTGCTTTTTCGGGAACGAGCACATCCTGCTGGCGGCGAACTTCATCCGGATCAAAGACCACAGTCAGGTGCCGATCCCGGTCGGTCTGCTTCAGAATGGATTCGATCCCGGGGGACGTACTGCTATCAAATTCCCGTGATTCCGCCATTTCGGTAGCACGATCCATGCCCGGTGGTCCGATGACGTAGGTATTCTCATCGACGATCATATAGGAGTTCTTGCCGCCGGAATAAACGGGGAAATTGTAGTCATCCAGTCGCTGGCCATCAAACTGGGCGATCAGAGCCGAACGTTTGATGGGATCGACGGGGCGAACCACGGCCGCATATTCGGGGGGCGCACCGGGTGAGCCCAGAATCAGGCAGAACGTGACTTCTTTGATCTGCGCGGGTTCCAGCATGCAGATGTCTTTGATTTTCTGTCCGGCCCAGACGCCCAGCGGTCCCAGGCAGGCCCGAAACTCTTCTCCCTGAGAACCGGGTTCCCAGAGGGCAGCCGGATGCAGGTGGACCAGGACGCGGGTTCCTGCAGGAACATAAAGCAGGCGGATCGGTTCGCCTGAGGTTGGGCTCGCAGCCGTTTCCTGTTTGTGGCTCACGACCGGCGTGACCGGTGCTGGACTGGGAGTTGTATTCTGTGGCTGTACTGGAGCAGCCGGTTTGGCGGTCATTGTCTGTTCGACTTTGGGCCAGGCGAAATAGGCACCGACGCCGACGAGAAGAATCAGCGCGAGTGCCGAGATGATCGTGACATTTCTGCGTTTGGCATTTTTTCTCCGCAGTTCACGCATGCGGGCAACACCGGCATTCCCGCTTGATTCCGTCGAAATGTTCGGGAAGCCTCCGTCCGAGGCACCGGTATCGATTTGAGGCGCGTCTGGTGATGCAGGAGCTGGCGTCGATGTGTCAATCTGCGGAAACTGGTTTTGTGGTTGAGGCGGCGGTGTTGCTGCAACTGGCTCTGCCGGCTCATCGGGAACCCATTTGGCTGAGGTTCCCACCACGGGTGAAGCCGGCTGGGCCAGATCAATTTTGACTTCTTCGATTTCAGCAGAGGAGGGGGCCGGCGGAGCGGGGGTTTCCTCTGGAGGTGGTTCTACAGGTCTGGAACCTGATTTCTCAACGGCAGCGGTTTCAGGGAGCTGGAGCACAAAAGCATGTTTACAGTTGGGGCAACGGGCTTTCTTTCCGAGTAGACTTTTATCGCGGAGTTTGAGCTTTTTTTTGCATTGCGGACAAGGGACAGCGATGCTCGTCATGAATCAGCCTGTAAATATGTATTTGCGTAAGGTAAATCGTTGTAAGGGTTAATGTTGTGCCGAAACACATCAGCAGGAGCAGCTCACTGCTTTATCATACGTTTTGAAGCGGAGTGCTGCCAAGTCTTTTTGAAGCTTGTTTTAGATTAACGGCGGTTTCTTCATGAGAGCAGCCGGAGTGCTGACAGCATTGCAGTCAGCAAGAAGTCACCGTGCCGCGCAGCAGTGGGGCTTACAGATTGAGGGGCGCCAGGGCGCTGTTTTAACCAAACAGGCCTTTGATGACCGCGCCGCCGTCGACGAGCCGGACGGGACGCCCGATGGGGGTGTGCAGTTCCATGTCGGCATTGATGCCCATGGCTTTGCACATCGACTGGAAGAGATCCTCCACCTGCACGGGGTTGTCGGTGATTTCCTGGCCGTTGTCGTCGGTTTTGCCGATGACCTGTCCCCCTTTGATGCCCGCACCCGCCATGAGGAGGTTGAAGTTGCGGACCCAGTGATCTCGACCGGGAACGGGAGGCCGGGCATTGATCTTGGGAGTCCGGCCGAATTCTCCCATGCAGAGTACGAGTGTCTTGTCCAGGAGCCCGCGCTGTTTGAGATCGGTCAGGAGCTGAGAGAGTCCCTGGTCGACATCGGGGGCGCGGCGTTCCATGTTGCGGAAGATGCTGTTGTGCATGTCCCAGCCGGTACTGCGGACTTCGACGAAGGGGACGCCCGCTTCGACCAGACGACGGGCGACGAGAAGTCCCTGTCCCAACTGGTTTTTGCCGTAGGCGGTCTGAACGTCTTCAGATTCCCCATCGAACTCGAACGCCTTCAGGCGGGGGGAGGTCATCATCAGACTGGCTTTCTGGTAGAGTTTGCTCTGCTCTTTCACCAGCGCTGCGGCACCTGCCTGCGCGAAATCGCTTTCCTGCTGGCTCAGCAGAGCGAGACGTCGTCGCTGCCGGGTTGCGGAAGCGGTACTCGTGACGTTATCCGGCAACTGGCCTGGCCGATCGATGATGAAGGGGGCGACCTGAACTCCGAGAAATCCGGAGCTGAGGGTCTGACCGATGCTGACGAAGTTGGGGATGTCCGAGTTCGGATCTCCCAGCTCACGGGCGACGACGGAGCCAAAGTGCGGGAACTTTTCGATGCCCAGCATCCGATGCCCGGTATGCAGGTGATAGGTGCCCCGTTCGTGAGCCGCTTCTTTGCCGGTCATGGAACGCACGACGGCGATGTCATTCATGACGGAGGCGATTTTGGGCCAGTAGTGGGCGATTTCAATGCCGGGCGTCTGTGTCTGAATCTTCTTAGTTTCGCCACCGTTGGGAGTGCCCGGCTTGGGATCCCAGGTTTCCATCTGGCTGGGTGCACCGGCAAGCCAGAGCAGAATACAGGCACGTCCCTGTTTTTTCATTTCCGCGGCGTTGAGCTGGATCTGACTGAGCAGGGGAGAGCCGGCGACCCCAAGGGCGGCCGCCTGCAGAAAGTTTCTGCGGGTGAACTGACTGCGTCGGGTTAAATTCAGGTGAAGGAGCGCTTCGTTGTACATGAGGTGATTCCTGTGAGAGCCGTTAGCGTTTGGTTCGAAACTCGGTGCAGTTGAGGAGTACCCAGATCAGATCTTCAACGGCTTCGTCACGTTTTTCAGAGTCTTTTAAGTAACTGACATTCCGTTCGACTTCTTCGGGAGTCGCATGGCGGGCCAGTATATTCAGGTAGAGTGTCTGGACCAGTTCGGCGTCTGACGAGATGGCCTGGAGTTTTTGTTTGAG
Source organism: Gimesia panareensis (assembly GCF_007748155.1). Taxonomy (GTDB): domain Bacteria; phylum Planctomycetota; class Planctomycetia; order Planctomycetales; family Planctomycetaceae; genus Gimesia; species Gimesia panareensis. Next base: position 7,237,768 of record NZ_CP037421.1, on the reverse strand, counting down.
TTCACTCTGTGACAGGGCCTGCTGGAGCTCCTGCTGATTCATGAGCAGCAGGGCCTGCTGGATGGAGCCTTCCAGTGCACTTTGCGGCAGAGAGGGATTCATGTCGAAGACCTGTGCGATTTCCTTACGCAGGTTGGGGTGTTCTCCGGTCAGGTGGTTTACGGAATTCGCGACTACATCCGGACGCAGACGCGAGGGGCGGACCGCGGTAAAGAGTTCGGAAGGGGAGTCCATCGTGCGCATCTGCCGCTGATAAACTTTGGAATTCATAATCAGCCGAAAGAGCCATTTCGGGTCGAAGTCTTTAAAGCGGAAGTTGGCTGCAATGCGATTGACGACGGGCTTGTGCACGACATCGCCGTCCGGTCCGAGGCTGTCCACATCGTAGAAGCCGTCCCCGATCAGCTCGCTCCAGATGCGGTTTACATAGGCGCGGGCGAACCAGTAGTTTTTAGGATTGTATGCGAGATAGGCGGCGATGGAGACGCGACGCGCATCCGACTTCATGTTTTCATAGGGCTTCTCACCCAGCAGGAAACGGGGTTTCACGACTGTTTTGACAGTCGGATCGTCCTGGGAAGGCATCTTGTAGGTGTAGGGGTGAAAGAAGGCTGCGAGCTCGTGAAATTGTTCGCGTTTCCAGTTGTCGAACGGGTGATCGTGACACTCGGCACACTGGATGCTGATGCCCATGAAGATGCGGGCGGTTTCCGAGGCCAGCTCGGTCGACTTGTTTTCGCAGGCGAGGACAAAATTATTGGGACCGTAGTCCTGTCCGTAATCGTTTTTGACTTTCTTGTTCCGCTCGGGAGTTGCCGAGATCAGCATGACGGTGATGTAGTCCCAGGGAGCTCCTTTGTGAAACTGCTCTGCCAGCCAGTCTTCGAGGGCCTGGGGGTTGACCCGTCGTTTATTTGCTTCACTTTCGTAGAAGATGACCGAGGTCCAGTAGCGCGCCCACTTGCGTGCATAGGCCTGTGTTTCCAGTAATTCATCGATGTAGTCGGCACGTTTATTCGTGTTCTGATCAGCCAGAAATGATTTGATTTTTTCAGGAGTGGGCAAGTTTCCGGTCAGGTCGAGCGAAGCCCGTCGGATGAAGGTTTCGTCGTCAATCAGGGGAGCTGCCTGTGAGGTGGTTTCACCCAGTTCCAGCGCGAGTGTCTTATCAAGATCATCCGAGCTGAAGCTGATCCGGCTGCCGATGCGGCGGGTGGGCATGGTCTGCCGGATGTAGCCGAGCAACTGCATCTTCTGTTCTTGAGTTTTGAGCGGAGGCAGATTCAGTGGGGGCAGTTTCTTTTTGGTGTTTTTGCGGGGTGCAGCAGAGGAGTTTGCAAAAAGAACCAGACAAAACAATGCGACCAAAGTGATCCACTGAAGAGGGCGTGAGAGAGGAGAAGTGGAGCCACGCTTCAACATAAGATTACCCGCTACTCGAAGAGAGAAAATGCAGTTTACACAAGAGAAACTTCAAATGCAGAACGCACGAAACACGTATTACTGGATATGAAACGCCGGTTTCAGCCGAACTGACATACAGAACGGCTGAAACCTGCTACTTTTATGGTATCTGTCCTGCTTCAAAGGTAAATAGATTTTGATGGATTCGTAACAGGAGACATCAAGAAATTTATTCATTGCGAAGCGATTGTTCAGTTAAATAAGACTATGAGAGTCTGGTTTCTGGTTGTTTTAGAGTTAGTGTACATAGTGGTTGACAATATCTGAATTCATATGTATACTATTTCGAATGCATAGTGTCGTCATTTGAAATGTGAGCTACTTCACACATTTTTCTCCTTTTATGGTCAGTTTGAGGGGAGATAACTGGTTAGTTTTACTGGTCAGACGGGGCGAAACGATATGGAGGTGAATTCCGGTACTGATTCGTAAGGCGTTGTTAATAAATGAGATAGGGAATGACATTTTTGTTGATATTGGTTTGCCTGGCAATCTTCAGGTGAAATGCAAAATACTTTGACTAAAATAATTTATGTGTGAACTTTTTACTCTCAAATTCGTCTATTAATACGTAGGAGAGATGAAAGCCCGGAGACAACATTGTGAAGGACACGCTGGGTTTCCCGGAATATTCATATCAGAGGGTGGGGAATTATGATCAGTTCAAAGTACAAAAATCCGGCCATCAAGCAGTTAGCCGATCAGCAGGTGAAATATGCACCTCGCGAAGTCAAGCTGGCGCAGATGAGCCGTGCTGAAACGCTCCTGTCTGAGATCGATCAGGATCAGGAATATCCATACCCGGAAATTTGCAGACAGATTACGACTTACCGTTCTGAGATTTACCCGGACCTGGTGATTAACGGCAGCGACGTCATGCATGACGTGCGGTGCTTTATTGAGGACCTGTCCGAAAGTGCTGAGATTGACGTTGAGGATGTGGAAGAAGAGGTCTTCACCGTTCAGGATTTAAGTAAGAAATTCAACATTTCAACGAAGACCGTAGATCGCTGGCGTGATAAAGGGCTGGTCAGCCGCCGCTTCCGATTTAACGGGCGAATGCGTGTTGGCTTCCTGAAGTCATCTGTAGACCGTTATCTGCAGAACAACCGGGGACATGTCGCCCGCAGCATGAATTTCAGTCAGTTGAGTGATGAAGATCGTGAAGAGATTTTACGTCGGGCCAGGCGGCTCGCACGGTATGGGGGGTGTCCCGCCGAGATCAGCCGTCGCATTGCCCGTCACATGAATCGTTCACCAGAAACGATTCGTTATACCCTGAAAAATTTTGATCGGGAGAATCCAGAATTGGCGATATTTCCGAACGCACCAGAAAAAATCACGGAACAACAGAAACGTGATATCTACAACAATTTCCGCCGGGGGATCCCCGTGGAAAAACTGGCGCGGCGTTACTGCCGTACTAAAGCCAGCATCTATCGGATTATTTCCGAGGCGCGGGCAGCCCGTCTGCACGCCCAGACCATCGATTACATGCACAGTGACGAATTTGAACAGCCCAATGCCGAGAAGGTCATTCTGGGACCTGCACCCGAAGTCGATAAGTCGCACGAAAAAGTGCGTACGCCTCCGGGACTGCCTCCCTACCTGGCCAGCCTGTATTCGATTCCGCTGTTGACGCGGGAAGAAGAGGCTTATTACTTCAGAAAGTTGAATTTCCTGAAGTACAGAGCGGCTCAGATTCAGGAAAAGCTGGATCCCAACCGTCCTAAGGCCCGGGATATGGATCAGATTGAAAAACTGCTCGATGAGAGTACGGATGTGAAAAACTTCCTGATTCGCAGCAACCTGCGGCTGGTGGTTTCGATTGCCAAGCGGCATATCCGTCCGGGGGGCAACTTTTTCGAAATGGTCAGCGACGGAAATATGTCTCTGATTCGTGCCATCGAGAAGTTCGATTACACCAAAGGTAACAAATTCTCGACTTACGCCAGCTGGGCAATCATGAAGAACTATGCCCGGTCTATTCCCGCGGAATACAAAGTTCTGGACCGGTTTCGTACGGGGAACGACGAGCTGTTCTTCCAGTCAACGGATGAACGGGAAAGTCAGTACCGGGAAGAGTTGATCAACCAGAAGCAGCATGCAGTCATCATGAGCATTCTGGATCAGCTGGACGGTCGGGAAAAGGACATTCTGATCTATCGTTACGGTCTGAATGCTCGCAATGAACCTCAGACACTTGAACAGGTAGGCGATCGCTTCGGGGTCACGAAAGAACGGATTCGTCAATTGGAATCCCGTGCTCTGAAAAAACTGCGTCGGATTACCCAGGTGGAACGGGTGGAAATCCCGGGAATATAAAAGCAGGCTCATCAGATCCGGGTTGATCGGATCTGTTAGTGAGTTCTCCCCTTGAGCAGGCATGATTTTGTGAAGTCATGCCTGCTTTTTTGCTGCGCGGTGAACCTGCACAGGGAATTTCTGGTCTGGAAAGCAGGCCTTTGTCATTTTGTTCATTGAACTTAAAGGGCCAAGTCAGTAGGCTGAGAATCCCATGGACGGATCGGCTGTTTTTGCCGATCATAAAGCAGATTCTTTTGAGATGGAAAATCTTAGACCGTATAGGCATAGAGCATTAAGAAAAGATAACAATTTTTCTAATCAGCCCGTCGTTCTCACTTGCAAGCAGGTCCCTGATTGCTATATTGAGCTGCTTACTGAGTTTCGGCGGGGAAAGTACCTCTTTAGCCAGGTGAGTTTTTCAGGTTCATGAGGCTTGAAGCCTGCTAGTTTAGTCTCAGTGTGACAAGCTAGCGTAGCTCAATCGGCAGAGCATCGGTTTTGTAAACCGAAGGTTGTGGGTTCGATTCCCACCGCTAGCTCTTTTAGTTGTGATCTGCTCTTGATTTATTTTGATAAATTGTTGCTGCATCGCGACTTGTGACTTCCAGCTTCGGCTGGTTGGGAAGGGGGAATTCCCGAGCGGCCAAAGGGGCCAGACTGTAAATCTGGTGGCTACGCCTTCGCAGGTTCGAATCCTGCTTCCCCCATTCAAAAGATGTGGAAGTGACTGAGTCATTAAGAAGATGCGGGTGTAGCTCAATGGTAGAGCCCCAGCCTTCCAAGCTGGTCGTGAGGGTTCGATTCCCTTCACCCGCTTTTGAATAGAAATGCGTTTCGTTTAAAAGTCAAAAAATGCTGCTGTGGCTCAGTTGGTAGAGCGCGTCCTTGGTAAGGACGAGGTCATGGGTTCAAGTCCCATCAGCAGCTTTTTGAATTATTGTTAAATGTGGTTATCAGGAGGTGTGTGCCTCTTGCGTGCGAGGGGTGACTCCTGTTTTTACCTCGCTAATCGTTTTGTTGGTTTTATTGTTTGGGCCCTCGAGTGTGGGGCTTGAAAAAGGGGTTTTAAAGAGAGATGGCTAAGGAAGTCTTTGAGCGAACAAAGCCGCACGTAAACGTTGGTACGATTGGACACATCGACCATGGTAAGACGACCCTGACTGCAGCTCTGCTGGCTGTTCAGGCTCACAAGGGTCTTGCTGAACTCAAGAGTTATGCTGATGTTGCGAAGGGGGGAACCGTTCGTGACGAAACCAAGACTGTGACGATTGCTGTGAGTCACGTGGAATATGAAAGCGAAACTCGCCACTACGCTCATATTGACTGTCCCGGTCACGCGGATTACATCAAAAACATGATCACCGGTGCTGCCCAGATGGACGGTGCGATTCTGGTGGTGTCTGCTGCTGATGGTCCCATGCCTCAGACTCGTGAGCACATCCTGCTGGCCCGCCAGGTGGACGTGCCTGCTCTGGTTGTCTTCCTCAACAAGTGTGACCTGGTTGACGATGAAGAGTTGCTCGAGCTGGTGGAAATGGAAGTTCGCGAACTGCTGACCAAGTATGGTTTCCCCGGCGACGACATTACCATCGTACGCGGTAATGCGAAAGGCGCCCTGGATAACCCCGGCGACGAAAAATACAACGCCTGCATCGGCAATCTGATGGATGCTCTGGATGCTGACATTCCTGCTCCGGAACGTGAATCAGACAAGCCGTTCCTGATGGCGATCGAAGACGTGTTCTCCATCGCTGGTCGTGGTACCGTGGTAACCGGCCGTATCGAAGCTGGTAAGATCAACGTTGGCGATAAAGTTGAAATCGTTGGTCTGCGTGACACTCAGGAAACGACTTGTACCGGCGTTGAAATGTTCCAGAAGACTCTGGATCAGGGCCTGGCTGGTGACAACGTTGGTATCCTGCTGCGTGGTACTAAGAAGGAAGACGTGGAGCGTGGTCAGGTTCTGGCTGCTCCTGGTTCTATTCCTCCGCACACCAAGTTCGAAGGTCAGGTTTACGTACTGAGCAAGGACGAAGGTGGTCGTCATACTCCGTTCTTTAACGGATATCGCCCGCAGTTCTACTTCCGTACTACCGACGTAACCGGTTCCACCAAACTGCTGGGTGGCGCAGAAATGTGTATGCCTGGTGATAACGTGGAAGTGGAAGTTGAACTGGGTAAGCCAATCGCTATGTCCGAAGGTAGCCGTTTCGCGATTCGCGAAGGTGGTCGTACCGTCGGTTCTGGTGTGGTTACCAAGATCGTCGAGTAGTCGAGGCGATCGCTTCGGTTTGAAGATTAGTGATGTCCACCCTGCTCCGGGCAGGGTGGACTCTTCAAGTTATAGTTGATTTGTGGAAATGATGTCCGTGGGGGCTGAGAGCTGTTATGGCACGTGAATATGTTTGGTTAGAGTGTACAGAGACTGGTCTGAGAAACTATCGGGTCAGCAAAGAGACTCGCGGCACTGAGCGGCTTTCATTAATGAAATACTGTCCCAAGCTGCGGCGTCACACATTGCACAAAGAGTCGCGCAAGAAATAAGGCTTGCTGGCCGGGGTTTTGTGAGCTGGTGTGCGTTTTGTTGAGTTACTTCCGGTAATCAAGGCTGTTTGGTCAGTTCAATGTTGTGGACGGGTGTAGCTCAATTGGCAGAGCACTGGATTCCAAATCCAGCGGTTGGGGGTTCAAGTCCCTCCGCCCGTGTTTGAAAAAAGTGTTACTGTTGATGTCAGGTGTGGCTGGTGTTGTTCCAGTCTAAGGCTGGCTCAAAAGAAACAGGTTTGCGATTCCGGTGGTTCCACCATAGGTATCTGGTAGTTAGTAAGTCGGTCTCATGGCTAAATCCAAAACGGAACAAGCATTTTCTGCCACTCTGGTGAGTGGTGGTTTGTATAAAAGGAATCAGGGGCGCCTCGTGCGTCAGCTGACAGCGATCGGCCTGGTGGCTGTGGCCATTTTTGGTGCCTACTCGCTGTACAACGCTCTGCCTCTGGGGATGTCTGCAGGGCTGCAGAAGGGGATTGCGGTCGGAGTGGTCGTGGTTTCCGCATGGTTGGCTTATCGCCTGGTGAATTTTCCCCGGTTTGCTGACTTCCTGATTTCAGTGGAAGCTGAGGTGGGTAAGGTGACCTGGGCGACCAAGGAGCAGTTGTGGCGCTCGACAACAGTCGTGATTGTGGTCATGTTTCTGCTGGCGTTTTTGCTGCTGGCCTTTGATCTGTTCTGGCAGGCTCTGTTCAAAGGGATCGGCTTTCTTCAGATTTGAGGCGTGGTTACCACAGTATTCAGTGGAGAACAGAGATTTTTTGATCTCTGCTTCTTGAATAAAATGGTCTTCCTGCTCATTATGGGCGATTCCTGTTTTGGCAGTCTCTTTATTTGTCGCATTCGGATAAAATCAGGGCTTTTGCCGTCGTCGAAGGTCTGATTGAAGGTGTCTCATGAGTAATGATTCGGGTTCTGAACCAGCCTCTGAACAGTCAGAGGGCTCAGAAAAGCGGCTCTGGTACGTACTGAAGGTGCAGAGCAACCGCGAAAAGTCGATTCGTGAAGCCTTGTTGCGGGGTATTAAACGGGACGGTCTGGAAGAGTATTTCGGGGAAATTATTATCCCCACTGAAAAAGTAGTTGAAACAAAGGGTGGTAAAAAACGCGTTTTTGAACGCAAGCTTTATCCTGGCTATCTGATGATTCAGGTGGAGCTGAATGATGACAGCTGGTATCTGGTGCGGTCGACCAACGGGGTTGGAGACTTTACCGGTGCCGCCGGTCAGCCGATTCCGATGCAGGAGCATGAAATTGCCCGCATGCTGGGTCGGGAAGAGAGCAAAGAGGAAACGCCGGTCAAGATTAAACTGGATTTTCAGACAGGCGATGTCGTCAAAATTAAAGATGGTGCATTTGAGGGCTTTGAAGGAACAATTGATGCCATTGATGAAGCCAGTGGTAAAGTGACGGTTCTGATTGAAATCTTCAGTCGTCCTACACCATCAGAGCTGGAATACTGGCAGATTGAAAAAGTGTGACGGGTCCTACTGGCTCGGCATTGAAAAGATATATTTGATTCACCTGTTTATAAAGTGTTTTGAAAGTCGGTCGAAATGGCTAAGCAGCTTGTTGCAGAAGTAAAAGTTCAGATCCCCGGTGGTCAGGCTACCCCGGCTCCTCCTGTTGGTACAGCCCTGGGTCCGCATGGTGTCAACATCGGCCAGTTTGTGCAGCAGTTCAATGATCGTACCAAAGATATGGCTGGTACTACCATTCCGGTTGTGATCAGCGTCTATAACGATCGTTCTTTTGACTTCGTTCTGAAAAGTCCGCCTGCAGCAGTTCTGCTCAAGCAGGCCGCACAGATTGCCAAAGGGGCAGGGAATCCCAAGAAGAACAAGGTGGGTAAGGTTACCGTCGATCAGCTGAAGGAAATTGCCAAGACCAAGTTCGAAGACCTGAATGCTCCGAACATTGATCAGGCTGCCAAGATCATTGCCGGCACTGCCCGCAGCATGGGAATTGAAGTCGAAAAATAATCTGTCTTCGGTGGCCTGGCTGAGTGCCGGCTGCATTGAAAGACGGATCAGATTTAATCAGTACAAACAGCACGTTTACCGGATAGAGAGTCATGGGAAAACAATCCAAGCGGACAAAGTTCTATAACGAAAAACTGGCAGGCCTCGGTTCTGTCAGTCTGGAAGAGGCAGTTGAAGCTCTGAAGTCGCTGGACAGCGATCTGCCGGCTGCCATTAAACCGGTCAAAATGGACCAGACCATTGAACTGGCCGTTCGACTGGGGGTCGATCCCCGTCAGGCAGATCAACTGGTGCGTGGTTCCATTATTCTACCGCACGGGATTGGTAAGACGCAGCGAGTTGTTGTGTTTGCCCAGGGAGCGAATCTGGAAGCTGCTGAAGCTGCTGGTGCCGATGCTGCCGGTGGTAAAGATCTGGCTGACAAGATTAAGGGTGGCTGGCTCGACTTCGATGTGGCGATCGCCACCCCGGATATGATGGGTGTCGTTGGTCCGCTGGGTCGTGTGCTCGGTCCCCGGGGGTTGATGCCTTCTCCGCGTGCGGGAACAGTGACTCAGGATGTAGAGTCTGCCGTGAAGGATTACAAAGCCGGTAAAGTGGAATTCCGCGTCGATGCAGGCGGAAACGTGCACTGTCGTGTCGGCAAGATGTCCTTTGACGCAGCCCAGCTGATTGAAAATATCCAGGCGATGCTGAAGTTTCTGGACGGTTTGCGTCCGTCTTCAGTTAAGGGCACTTATGTGCGAAATATCGCCATTTCTGCGACGATGAGTCCCGGGATTTCAGTTGCACTGTAAGAGTGTCGTCGAATCCTGACTGATTTTATTAAACATCACATATACACTGATTTCGGCGTTCAATAAGCTGGAAGAGATCCAATGAGTAAATTTGTAAAAGAAATGATCATCTCGGAGATTGAATCCCAGATTGGCGAAGTACGCGACTTCGTCGTTGTGGATTCTGCCAAGCTGGATGCGATTACCGACAACGGTTTTCGGATCAAGCTGCAGGAGAAGGGGATTACTGCTCTGACAGTCAAGAATTCCCTGGCGCGACGGGCGTTTGCCAATGCTGGCATTGAAGGCCTGGAAGATGTCCTGAAAGGGCCGTCCACTCTGGTATGGGGCGGCGAGGACATTGTCGAACTCTCCAAGGAAATGACCAGGTGGGCCAAGGACATTGAAGAGCTGGACATTAAAGGCGGTCTGACTGAGGGAACCTCTCTGTCGTCTGATGATGTCACCAAGCTGAGCAAGAGTCCGGGTCGACTGGAACTGATTGCCGACATTGTAGGCCGGATCCTCGGACCGGGAGCACAGTTGGCCGGCGCAATCAAGGGGCCTGGTGGAACACTGGCCGGACAGATCAAGTCGAAATCCGAAGGCGAAGAAGCTTAAGCGACTGGTCTGTCTCTCAGACTGAGACGGATATTCACAAAATTGTAGCAACGACCGCTTCGATGTGGCGGCGTTGATTTGATTTACACTATTGAGAGATTTTTTTTACGCATTCGTGCGAAAGGAAAGAGAAGATGGCGACAGCCGAAGCAACAACTGAATTTGGTGATGAAACCAAAGAACTGGGCGACAAAATTGCTGGATTGACTCTGCTCCAGGCTAAAGAACTGGCTGATTACCTCGACGAAGTTCATGGAATCAAAGCTGCTGCCGGTGGTGCTGTCATGATGGCTGGCCCAGCAACCGCTGGCCCTGGTGAAGAAGCCGCTGAAGAAAAGACCGAATTCGACGTCATTCTGACCGGATTCGGCGAAAACAAGATCCCCGTGATTAAAGTCGTTCGTGGCGCCACAGGCCTGGGCCTGAAGGAAGCCAAAGATCTGGTCGAAGGTGCTCCGAAACCACTGAAGGAAGGTGTCTCTAAAGAAGACGCTGAAGCTCTGGTTAAGGAAGTCGAAGAAGCAGGCGGTTCTGCTGAAGTTAAGTAAATCGTCGCTGAGGAAAAAGCCATCTGGATCGAACCTGTGCTGAAGCAAGCTTTGGCACAGGTTGATCTTGTGTATGTGTGTATATTTATATGGTTTTTTTCCGCGTGCAATTGAAGTGTTCTGTTACACAGTTTAGAATAAACTCTTGCTGGTTGCGGTGCGGTAGTGTGTTGTTGCGCTGGACTGGTAGTGGTTGGTTGTCTGTTTTCAGAAATGCGTTGCTTGATTGCACGTCATACTGCTTTTCGATTTATTTCCGTAAGTTTCTCTGCTTCGATCAGTCATCGTGTCAGTCCCTATGGTCTAAGCAATCGACTCATTGTACTCTCTTTTGAATAGCTAAAGTAGTATTGAGCGATTTATCAGGCTTTAATTTCGTCGAGCGATTCGCTTTTCATGCAGCAGTCGGGGCTGTATTCTCTCGAGGTACGCGCTGCGGTTCCTCGCTATTCATGGTATGTGCTCTCTCCAGCCGCGTGAGTGGTCTGCGCGGGGCAATCCTACATCTGGCACCAGGTAAGTAGAAAAGATCATCTTAATGCCGATTCCAGCACAGCGAACGATTCCCACTCAAACTGTTAAAAATTTTGGTACCATTGAGCATAGTTTTGAATTGTCTGATCTGACCCAGATTCAGACCGACTCCTATGCAAATTTCCTTCAGGCTGACAAGTCTCCCCGGGAACGGAAGAACCAGGGTCTGGAAGAAATTCTCCGCGAAGTCTTTCCGATCGAAAGTTATCAGGGACAGTATCAGTTGGAATACGTGAAGTATGAACTGGGCAAGCCCCGTTATACTCCAACCGAATGCCGTCAGCTGCGACTGACTTATGGTCGTCCCTTCCGCGTCTGGCTGCGTCTGGTGAAAGAGCAGCCGATCGAAGAAGAGGTCTACCTCGGCGATCTGCCGGTGATGATTGGCGGTGGAGAGTTCATTATTAACGGTGCCGAACGGGCGATCGTCAGTCAGTTGCACCGTTCTCCCGGCGTGGACTTTGTCCTCAGTTCCGAACCAGGTGAAAAGAAAGAATATTCCTGCCGCGTGATTCCGGAACGGGGCAGCTGGATCGAGCTGGTTGTCGGTAAGAAGGATACGCTCGGGGTTCGCATCGACCAGAGCGGTAAGTTCTCTGCGATGACCCTGCTGCGGGCAATGTCGAAAGATTATTCTTCCGATACCGATCTGGTAAAACTGTTCTACGATACCAAATCCGAAAAGATCACCAAGAGTGCTGCAGAGAAGCTGGTTGGCAAGATCGTTGCCGAAGATGTGATCTACCCCGCCGGCAGTGATCGCTGTGGTGAGATTATTCTGGACTGCTGTGGCACGATCACCGAAGAGCTGGCAGAAGAAATCTGTGAGTCCGGCGTGAAGACTGTCGAGGTTGTGGATGAAGTCAATGACCTGCTGGTGCTGCAGAGCATCGCAGAGGATCCGACGGTCACCCACGAAGAAGCCCTGCTGCGAATCTATTCGCGACTGCGTCCAGGCAACCCGCCGCAACTGGAACGTGCGATCGATCTGTTCAAAGAGAAATTCTTTGATGTGAACCGTTACCGTCTGGGACGCGTGGGCCGCTTCCGTATCAACCGGAAGTTCAAGCAGGACGTGCCTGATACGGAAATGACGTTGCGTCCGGAAGACTTCATTAACTCAATCCGCTACCTGGTCCGTCTGCGGGTGGGTGATTCTTCTGCTTACGTCGACGATATCGATAACCTGGGTAACCGCCGTCTGCGCACCATCGATGAACTGGCGTCCGATGAAATCCGCAAAGGATTCCTGAAGCTGCGTCGGACTGTGCAGGAGCGGATGACGCAGAAAGATGTGGAAGAAATGTCTCCCCGGACGCTGATCAATCCCAAGAGCGTTTCCGCGGCAATTGATTTCTTCTTCGGCCGGAGTGAACTTTCACAGGTGGTCGACCAGACCAACCCGCTGTCCATGCTGACTCACGAACGTCGTTTGAGTGCTCTGGGGCCGGGCGGTCTGAACCGGAAACGTGCCGGCTTCGAAGTGCGTGACGTCCATATTTCTCACTACGGTCGTATCTGTCCGATTGAAACTCCTGAAGGTACCAACATCGGTCTGATTTCCAGTTTGAGTATCTACTCGAAGGTAGACGACTACGGCTTCCTCGTGACTCCTTACCGTTATGTCAAAAACGGCAAGTTGACTGATGAAGTGCACTGGATGCGTGCCGACGAAGAAGCGGAAGTGCACGTGGCCCCCGCTGATACCCCTGTGGAAAACGGCAAGTTCACCGAAGATCGTGTGATGGCCCGTTTCCGGGACGACGTGGTCTGGATTGCTGCCGGTGAGGTAGACTACATCGACGTCGACCCTTCCCAGATGGTGGGGATTTCCGCCGGCCTGATTCCGTTCCTCGAACACGACGACGCGAACCGGGCTTTGATGGGATCCAACATGCAACGGCAGGCGGTTCCGCTGCTGATTGCTGAGCCTCCTCTGGTAGGTACCGGCATGGAAGCAGCTGTGGCGCAGAACTCGGGTATGGTGGTTCGTGCTGAGAAAGCCGGAAAGGTGACCTACGTCGACGGAAACCGTGTGGAAGTGGATGGCAAGAAATACCGTCTGCGGAAATACGAAGGCCTCAACGAACGAACCTGTCTGAATCAGACCCCTTGCGTCAGCGTGGGTGATCAGGTCAAGAAAGGCCAGATTCTCTGTGACAGTGCTGCGACTGCAGACGGGCTGCTCTCGCTGGGGCGGAACGTGCTGGTCGGCTTCATGTCGTGGGATGGTTACAACTTTGAAGACGCGATCATTCTCTCCGAACGTCTGGTGAAAGAAGATGTTTACACTTCGATTCACATTGACGAATTCGATGTGGAAATTCGTGAAACCAAACTGGGACGCGAAGAGTTCACTCGCGATATTCCCAACGTCAGCGAAAAGGCGCTGCGGCACATCGGCGAAGACGGGATCATCAAGGTCGGTACCCGTGTCCGCCAGGGAGACATCCTGGTCGGTAAGGTTTCACCAAAGGCTAAAGCCGAGCTGACTCCGGAAGAAAAACTGCTGCACGCGATCTTCGGACGTGCCGGTGAAGATGTGAAGAACGAATCACTCGAGGCATCCAGTGGTGTCGAAGGGATCGTGATTCATACCGAGAAATTCGCCCGTCGAATGAGTCTGACAGACTTCGAACGCAAGCAGTACGACGAAGAACTGAAGAAAGTCGAAGAAGATGGTCATCAGCAGGTGGCTGCCGAATTCCGCGAGTTTCTGAAAGAATTCGAATCGGCACTGGGACAGCCGCTGGTTGATGATGACGGCCGTAAGATCCGTGAAATTACCGAAGACAAGTTCGTCTCTCAGTATGCTCACGACTTCCTGTCGCACCTGGATAACCTCGATATCCGCAGCCCGCAGAAGAAGGCGGACTGTCGGGCTGTGATCGATGACCTGTGGTCGAACGTGGAAGATGTGATCGATACCTGCGATCAGAAGGTCAACAGCATGAAACGCGGCGAAGAGCTGCCCAACGGCGTGCTGCAGATGGTCAAGGTTTACGTGGCTTCCAAGCGGCAGATTTCCGTGGGTGACAAGATGGCTGGTCGTCACGGTAACAAAGGGGTGATCTCCAAAGTTCTGCCGATCGAAGATATGCCCTTCACGGAAGACGGAACGCCGATCGACATCATGCTCAACCCGCTGGGGGTTCCGAGTCGTATGAACGTGGGACAGATTCTGGAAACCCACCTCGGCTGGGCTGCTGAAAAGCATGGTTTCCGTGCGGTCTGTCCGGTCTTCGATGGTGCCCTGGAATCTTCGATTCAGGAATATCTGGAAACCGCCAACCTGCCTGTTGACGGTAAAGCACAGCTGTTCGATGGTCGAACCGGCGAGCCTTACGAACAGAAAACCACGGTCGGCCAGATTTACATGTTGAAACTGCACCACCTGGTGGATGACAAGGTTCATGCCCGTTCTACCGGTCCTTACTCTCTGATTACGCAGCAGCCTCTGGGTGGTAAAGCCCGCTTCGGTGGTCAGCGATTCGGGGAAATGGAAGTCTGGGCGCTGGAAGCATACGGTGCCGCTTACATCCTGCAGGAACTGCTGACTGTCAAGAGTGACGACGTGGAAGGCCGGACCAAGATTTATGAATCGATGGTCAATGGTGAAAATACACTGGAAGCCGGAACGCCCGCCAGCTTCGACGTGCTTAACAATGAAATTCGTGGACTTGGTTTGAATCTACAACTGGAAAAGAATCCTACCTGATGTGATCTCAGCAATGAGACGCGCGGCACGGGTGTGATTTCTTTTTCATGATCAATGTCTGATCATAAATAGTTCAGAAAATAAGGAGCGTGCACAGTGAGTGTTGCACAGACAGCTTACGAGCGAATTAACGATTATGGTTCCGTGAAAATCGGATTGGCCAGTCCACACGACATTCGAAGTTGGTCCTTCGGGGAAGTCAAGAAGCCAGAAACGATTAACTACCGGACCTACCGTCCCGAGCGGGATGGTCTGTTCTGCGAGCGGATCTTCGGGCCTGAAAAAGACTGGGAATGTGCCTGCGGTAAATACCGGGGGATGAAGTACAAGGGCATGATCTGCGATCGCTGTGGCGTGAAAGTGACTCACAGCCGCGTGCGAAGAAAGCGTATGGGACACATTGAGCTGGCTGCACCGATCGTGCATATCTGGTTCTTCAAATCCATGCCCAGCCGCCTGGGTGCCCTGCTGAACATGAAGACCACTGCCCTGGAAAAAGTGATTTACTTCCAGGACTACGTGGTCACCGATCCCGGCGATACCCCGCTGGAAATGTGCCAGACGATGACCGAAGAGGAAGCCCGTCAGAATCAGGCCAAGTACGGTCCCGGTTCCTTCGAGATCGAAATGGGTGCCGAAGCGATCAAGAAGCTGCTGATGAGCCTGAACCTGGTTGAGCTTTCCGAGCAGCTCCGCAAGGACCTGTTCGAAACCAATAGTCAGCAGAAACGCAAGGATTTCATCAAGCGGTTGAAGATTGTGGAGTCGCTGCGGGACAGTGATAACCGTCCGGAATGGATGGTGCTGGAAGTGATCCCTGTAATTCCTCCGGACCTGCGTCCGCTGGTGCTGCTGGATTCCGGCAACTTTGCTACCAGTGACCTGAACGACCTGTATCGCCGGATTATCAACCGGAACAACCGATTGAAGAAGCTGGTCGATCTAAACGCACCAGAAGTGATCGTGCGCAACGAAAAGCGTATGCTGCAGCAGTCTGTCGACGCCCTGTTTGACAACAACCGCTGCAAGCGTCCCGTGCTGGGGTCCTCGAATCGTCCGCTCAAATCTTTGACTGACATGATCAAAGGAAAGCAGGGGCGTTTCCGTGAAAACCTGCTCGGTAAACGTGTTGACTATTCTGCCCGTAGTGTGATCGTGGTGGGACCGGAACTGAAACTGCATCAGTGCGGTCTGCCCAAGAAGATCGCTCTGGAGCTGTTCCAGCCGTTTATTATCCGTCGTCTGAAAGACAGCGGGCACGCCGATACGATCAAGTCGGCCAAGCGGATGCTGGAGCGTAAAGATGAGGACGTGTGGGACATCCTGGATGAAGTGATTCAGAACCACCCGGTCCTGTTGAACCGGGCACCGACACTGCACCGCATGGGGATTCAGGCGTTTGAGCCGATCCTGGTGGAAGGAAACGCGATCCGCGTCCATCCGCTGGTGTGTGGTGGGTTCAATGCTGACTTCGACGGCGACCAGATGGCGGTTCACCTGCCTCTATCCATCGAAGCCCAGGTGGAAGCCACAACCCTGATGCTCTCGACCAACAATATCTTCAGTCCTTCAGACGGGGCACCGATCATTCGTCCTTCACAGGATATCGTGATGGGTTGTTACTACCTAACGCTCAAGAAGGCGGAGCGGGTGGGCGAAGGCATGGTCTTCTCCAATGTGAATGAGGTGCACGCTGCGTTCCAGCAGAAGAAAGTGGATCGCCATGCGATTATCAAGGTCCGCATGCCTTCCGATAAACGGATCAAAGGCGAAGGGTCTGATGACTTCAAGATGGGTGGTCTGATCGAAACGACCACGGGCCGCGTGATCTTCAACGACATTCTGCCCAAGAAGATGGCCTACTACAACCTGACCATGAAAGGGCGTGACCTGTCGGCCGTGATTTCCGACTGTTACCTGGAGCTGGGACGTCGGGAAACGATCAACCTGCTCGACAAGATGAAAGAAACCGGTTTCCGGGAATCAACGCTCAGTGGTCTGTCATTCGCGACCAGCGACCTGAAAACCGCCCCGAACAAAGGGAAGGTGATCGCTGATTCGGAAAAGACCGTTCTGCAGAAAAACAAGTTGTACGATCGTGGTCTGATTACCTCCGAAGAGCGTTATAACCAGGTGCTCGATACCTGGACCCACGCTCGTGAGCAGATTACCGAATCGATGATGCACGAACTGGAAAACGATTATCGTGAAGACGGGAAGTATGTGAACCCGATTTACCTGATGTCGAATTCCGGTGCTCGTGGTGGTATCGAACAGATGCGCCAGCTCGGTGGTATGCGTGGTCTGATGGCCAAACCAAGTGGTGAAATCATCGAGACGCCGATCAAGGCGAATTTCCGTGAAGGTCTGACCGTACTGGAGTACTTCAGTTCGACTCACGGTGCTCGTAAAGGTCTGGCGGATACCGCTCTGAAAACAGCGGACTCCGGTTACCTGACCCGTAAACTGGCAGATATCTGTCAGAACGTGGTGGTGACCGAACATGACTGTGGTACGACCCAGGGCATGACCCGTGGTGTGGTTTATCGTGGTGAGAAGGTGGAAATGAGTCTGACCGACGCGATCCGTGGTCGCGTGAGCCGGACCAACATCGTGGACCCGATCACCGACGAAGTCATTGTCCGTGAAAATGAAATGATTACCGTGGATATCGCCCGGCGGATTGAAAGCATGGGTCTGGAAAAGATCCAGGTGCGCAGCCCGATGACCTGCGAATCCTCACTGGGGATCTGTCGTCTGTGTTACGGGATGGACCTCTCTACCGGTTCGCTGGTCGAAGAAGGTCTGGCGGTGGGTATCATCGCTGCCCAGAGTGTGGGTGAGCCCGGTACTCAGCTGACGATGCGTACCTTCCACATTGGTGGTACTGCTTCCCGTGAAGTGGAAGAGAGTGAAATCCGCACCCGTCGTGCCGGTAAAGTGACCTTTGCCCGCATCCGGACCGTGGTCAACAACGAAGGCATGAGCGTCGTGCTGACCCGAAACGGTGAAGTGGTGGTCAACGATCCCAAGGGACGTGAGCTGGAACGCTACACGATTCCCAACGGTGCAACCCTGCGGGTTGCTGAAGGGGATGAAGTCGCTGAAGGCCAGGTCATCTGTCAGTGGGACCCCCACTCGATTTCCATCCTGGCCGAAGTTGGTGGTCGCGTCCGCTTCGAAGAGTGTGTGGAAGGCAAAACGATCCGCACCGACAAGGATGCCAGTGGTTACGTTCGCCGTTCGATTATCGAGCACAAAGGGGAACTGCATCCGCAGATTATTATCGAAGACGGTACGGGCAAGATTCTGGACTTCTACTACCTGCCTGAAAAGGCGAGTATCGAAGTGGAAGAAGGCCAGCAGATTACCGCAGGTACGGTCGTCGCGAAGAACCCCCGTGAGTCTTCCGGTACGCAGGACATCACCGGTGGTCTGCCGCGTGTGACCGAGCTGTTTGAAGCCCGTCGTCCGAAAGATCCTTCGGTGCTGGCGGAAATCGATGGTGAAGTCGAGTTCGTACCTGAGAAGAAACGTGGTAAGCGAATCGTGATTGTGCGCGGGGAAGACGGCACCGAAGTCGAGCATGTTATTCCTCACGGTAAGCACCTGCTGGTACACGCGGGTGACCTCGTGAAAGCGGGTGACGCACTGGTGCGTGGTCCGCTGGTGCCGCACGACATTCTCCGCGTCAGTGGTACCGAAGCCGTGCAGCAGTACCTGCTGCATGAAATTCAAAACGTGTATCGTGCACAGCGTGTGACGATTGACGATAAGCATCTGGAAATTATTATTTCCCGGATGTTGAGCAAGGTGCTGGTGGAAGATGTGGGTGATACCAATCTGCTGCCGGGCATCGTACTGGATAAGCTGACCTTCCAGAAGATCAACGAAGAGACCAGTGCCTGTGTGAAGGTCGTCGATTCCGGCGACACAGACTTCCAGCCAGGCGACCTGGTACCTCTGGCGACGATCGAAGAAGTGAATGCCCAGGTGGAACTGGCCGGTCAGGGACCTGCCAGCTTTGCGAAACCGCGGCCGGCTTCGGCCAGTTCGCAGCTGCTGGGGATTACCAAGGCTTCGGTTCAGAGTGAGAGCTTCATCTCGGCAGCCAGCTTCCAGGAAACCACCAAGGTATTGACCGAAGCGGCTCTGGCCGGTCGGGTCGACTACCTGGTCGGTCTGAAGGAAAATGTGATTCTCGGTCACCTGGTTCCCGCGGGGACCGGGTTCTATCAGCACCAGACTGCCGAAGTTCGGATTCGTCCCGAGGCACTGGAAGAGCTGAAAGCTGAGAAGGAACGGATTCTGGCAGCTCGCATGAGTCTGCTGAATGAGGTCCAGCCTGATAAGCCGGTTCCTCTGGGAGGGGGGCAGGATGCAGATGAGTATGGGCAGGGGGGAGCAGATTCTTCCCTGGACAGCACTCCGCCAAGCCCCAGCCCGAATCCCTACGATGAGTAAGGAAAATGTCTCTTTTCTGCAGTGAAAAGTGTCTTTGGCACTGATCCCGATTTGGATCTGTCGTGAGACTTGACGGATGCCTGCAGGCTGGATACATTGTCCCGTTCCTAACTCTGGCAACAGGGAATTAATAGCGATAATTAGTGGCCATATGTTACGATGGCTGCACGTAAATAGATGTTATTATTGAAGTTCAAGCATTGAACGCAGATGGGTTATCTCGATGCCAACGATTAATCAATTGATTCGTAAACCAAGAAAAAAGCAGACTTCGAAGAGTAAGACTCCGCTGCTGGAAGGTTGCCCTCAGAAACGTGGGGTTTGTCTGCAGGTCAAAACCGTAACGCCGAAAAAGCCGAACTCGGCTCTGCGTAAGGTTGCCCGTGTTCGTCTTTCGAACGGCAAAGAATTGACCGCTTACATTCCCGGTGAAGGCCATAACCTGCAGGAGCACTCGATTGTGCTGGTGCGTGGCGGTCGTGTTCGCGACTTGCCTGGTGTGCGTTACAAAGTGATTCGTGGTGTGCTGGATACCCTGGGTGTCAATGATCGTCGTCAGGCACGTAGCCGCTATGGAACCAAACGCCCCAAATAAGTGTCTGGTCTTAACTACATATAAGTTTCACACAGTTTGATTACATCCTTCAGTACCTGGTAGAGGTGCTGAAACTAATGTCAGAGGAAAAGTTGGAATGGGCAAGAAGTTTACAGCCAGTGCGACTCAGCTGAAGCCAGATCCGCGGTTTAATTCGCTGCTGGCCTCCAAGTTTGTTAACTGTCTGATGCATGATGGCAAAAAGAGCATTGCTCAAAACGTATTTTACGCAGCTCTGGACCGCATTAAAGAGCGGGTTCCCGATGCTGAGCCGATCGAAGTTTTCACCCAGGCTGTCGAAAATGTGAAGCCCAGCGTGGAAGTCCGGTCGAAGCGTGTTGGTGGTGCAACCTACCAGGTACCGACTCCCGTCAATCCCAAGCGTCAGCAGACTCTGGCGATTCGCTGGATTCTGGCTGCGATTCGTGGCAAGAAGGGGCGTCCGATGGAAGTTCGTCTGGCTGACGAAATTCTGTCTGCACACAAAAAAGAAGGTACTGCCATCACTACTCGTGAGAATATTCATCGTATGGCTGAAGCGAACAAGGCATTTGCTCACTTCGCCTTCTCACGCTAAGGCAAAGCCAAGTAACGATCAATTAGGCGCACTGGTACTGGTCTCACGACTATTGCCTGTTGCGCCTTTTTTTTTTGTAGATTGAAAAAGTCTGAAGTCAGCTGGCAGTGGGGGCGAATTGGGCTTTCGTCAGTTGTGTTGTTGTTATTGTGATTTAATTACAGTTGGAATGGCAGGTTCAGGATGTCGACTTCAATAGATCAGATCAGAAACATTGGGATCATCGCGCACATCGACGCCGGTAAGACGACGACCACCGAGCGGATTTTGTATTATGCAAAATTTCTGCACAGGCCCGGTGGTGTGGATGAAGGTACGACTGCAACCGACTTCGATGAAGAGGAGGCAAAGCGGGGGATTACGATTTACTCTGCGGCGATTACCTGCAAGTGGAAGGGGCATACGGTCAATATCATCGACACTCCGGGGCACGTCGACTTTACGGCTGAGGTGGAGCGGAGCCTGCGCGTGCTGGATGGTGCCGTCGTGGTTTTCAGTGCGATGGAAGGGGTCGAAGCGCAAAGCGAAACCGTCTGGCGGCAGGCGGATAAGTATAATGTGCCCCGGATCTGTTTTATCAACAAGATGGACCGCATCGGCGCCAGTTTTAAGCGGACGTTTGATGAAATCAAGCGGCGTTTGCGGGCCAATCCCGTGGCGCTGCAGATTCCCATTGGTGAGGGAACCACTTCGACGGGCGATTCGTTTACCGGGGTGATTGACCTGATCCGGATGGAGGCCCTGTATTACGATCAGGAGTCGATGGGCGATAAATTCGAGGTACAGGAAATTCCGGAGGCCTATCTGGAGCAGGCGCAGGAATGGCGGAGCAGGCTGCTGGAGTCAGTCGCGGAACTGGATGAAGAGGTCCTGGAGCAGTATTACGAAACGGAAGATATTGCCGAAGATGTGATTTTGCGACTACTGCGGGAGGCGACACTCAAGGGGGATCTGCAGCCGACGTTTTGTGGTTCTTCGCTGAATTATATCGGGGTGCAGCCGGTGCTGGATGGAGTAACTCATTTCCTGCCCAGCCCCCTGGACCGTCCGCCGGTCGAAGGGATTAATCCTCAGCCCAAAAAGCGGGGAGGTGAAGCGGGAGAGCATGAAACGCGCGGTCCGAGTGTCGAAGATCCAATGTGTGGCCTGGTTTTCAAGATTCAGGCGGACAAACATGGCGATCTGTGTTTTATGCGTGTTTATTCCGGGCAGCTGAAAAGCGGTAGTCGCCTGTTGAATCCACGAACCGGGAAGAAAGAGCTCGTCAGTCAATTGTGGCGTGTGCAGGCGGGGGCCCGGGAAAAAGTGGAGACCGACAGTATTGATGCCGGCGATATCATCGGCGTCATTGGGCCAAAGGAAGCGGTGACCGGGGATACGCTGTGCGATATCCGCCATCCGATTCTGCTGGAGAGTATTTCGTTCCCGGAGACTGTGATTTCCATGGCGGTCGAGCCGGAGTCGAGTGCCGACCGGAAGAAGCTGGAGGAGACATTGCAGAAGCTGTCGCGCCAGGATCCGACATTCAAGGCGGTAGCCAATGAAGAGACAGGGCAGACCATCGTTTCCGGGATGGGCGAATTGCACCTCGAAGTGTTGCGGAACCGGATGCAGAAGGAATTCAACCTGAGCGTGCGGGTGCATAAGCCGCGGGTGAGTTATCGCGAAACAGTCTCCGCTGCCGTGGAGAAGGCAGTGGAGTTCAATCGTCCTTCCGCAAACGGCAACATGTATTTCAAAGTCAAGCTGCGGCTGGAGCCGTTCAAGGGGGATCAGCCCATTTCAATTGTCAGTAATTTGAAGCCGGGTGAGCTGGATCCTGAGATGGAAAAAGAACTGATGGAGACGCTGCGGTTAGGCGTGGATGGGGGTGGCCAGGTTGGTTTCCCGCTGATGAATGTGCAGTTTGTCGTGCTGGATGCGCAGGCCCGGGAAGGGGAGACAAATGATGTCGCGGTGGAGGCTGCGACCTCTGAGGCGCTGCATGGGTGCATCATGGACGCGAAAATTCAGCTGCTTGAGCCGATCATGAAAATGGAAGTGGTGACTCCCGATGAGTTTCGCGGAAATATCCAGGCGGATCTCAGTTCCCGTAATGCGAATGTGCTCAATAGCGAGTGGCGTGGTGATCTGTGTGTGATGGAGGTCGAGGCGCCACTGTCGCAATTGTTTGGTTATTCTACCCAGATTCGCAGCCTGTCACAGGGGCGTGCCTCGTTCTCGATGGAGCCTTTGAAGTATGCGGCAGCACCGCCGAGTGTTTTAAAAGAGATGATTGGATAATTTTTAAAAATTTGAGACGTGGCAGCCTTGGTATCCAGCGGGTGAAAGTGTAACTTGTCACGTCTACGAATTTGAAAGTTGCCAGGCAGGTTTCAAATGAACAGTAGGTGAGTTGCTTTTTCTGCCAGGAAGTCAGAATTTCAAAAAAAGCATTTTCTGCTTTGTTGGGGTTGTTGACAAGCGGCAGGGCTCTCATTACTATTGCTCGCTTCCCTGTGCGAGAAAAGTGTCTAAACAGGGTCTGAGTCTTATTTTAATGAAGGAAATTATTGGTGGCCGTTGCGAGTCAAGAGCGAATTCGAATTCGCATGGAAGCTTATGATCACTCCGTTTTGGATCAGTCGGCAGCAGATATTGTTGATACCGCGAAGCGAACCGGTGCGATCGTGCATGGCCCTATTCCTCTGCCAACGCGGGTTGAGCGATATACGGTTCTGAAGGGGCCGCACATCGACAAGAAATCTCGTGAGCAGTTTGAAATTCGGACTCATAAGCGTTTGGTTGATATTTTGTCTCCAACCGGCAAGACGATTGATGCTTTAAACAAATTGTCTCTGCCTGCTGGGGTTGATATTAAAATTAAGGCGTCCGCTGGCGGAAACTAGTTCTTTCAAGGTTTTCGTTATGATGCTCGCAGGTCTGGTATTGCGCCGGATTTGCTTGATTGGTTAGGGATCCGGCGATCGAATCGCTGGTGGTGCTATGCTTCTTCCTTTCCCCTTCGGGCGGATTTCGTAGAGGCTTTGTTCCCGTTGTTTAAGGGTGATAAGTATGCCTGTCGGTCTACTGGGTAAAAAGGTCGGAATGACGCAAGTTTATGATGATGGGATTCTGGTTCCTGTCACTGTGATTCAGGCTGGTCCTTGCCATGTTCTGCAAGTGCGTACGTTGGACACCGATGGGTACGAGGCGGTTCAGGTTGGCTTTGATGATAAGCCCCGCCGGTTGTCTGCCCGCAGCGAACGTGGTCATGTGGCTGCACTGGACAGTAAGCGTCAGAAGAAACGTTCTGAGGCTGGTGTCGCTGTGGCTGAAAAGGCCGGCTGTGAGCCCAAGCGATTTATTAAAGAATTTCGCGTTGATGGTGAAGATCATGGCTGCGAAGTGGGCAATGAACTGACCGTTTCGCTGTTCAATGAAGTCTCTCATATCGATGTGATCGGCACGAGCAAGGGTCGTGGTTTTGCCGGGGTTATGAAGCGGCATAATTTCTCGGGGCAGCGAGCTTCTCATGGTGTGAAGCGGGTCCATCGTCATGGTGGTTCAATCGGCATGAGTGCCGATCCTTCACGCGTGTTGAAGGGGACCCGGATGGGTGGTCGCTATGGTGGCAAGCAGATTACTGTCAGACATTTGAAGGTTGTCCGCGTTGATGAAGAGAATGGCCTGCTCCTGGTGCGTGGGGCTGTGCCGGGTCCTAACGGCGGCGATCTCGTCATTCGTCATACTAACAAATATTAAATCGGGTGTATGAAGTAGTTACCTGATTCTGCCTTACATAAATGGTGTCGAAATGATTTCTGTAGCAATTCAAGATAAAGCTGGCAAAGAAGTGGGCAAGTACGAATTCGAGTCCACGGATCTGGCCAGTGGTATCAATCGCCAGTTGCTCCACGATGTGGTTGTGATGTACCAGGCGAACAAGCGGATCGGGTCTTCCAAGACTAAGAGCCGTGGTATGGTGGCTGGTAGCACCAAGAAGCTGTATCGCCAGAAAGGAACTGGTCGGGCACGGGCTGGTGCGATCCGGACTCCCGTTCGTCGCGGTGGTGGCCATACCTTTGCGAAGACTCCTAAAGACTGGAGCTATCGTCTCCCCAAAAAGGCGATCAAACTGGCTACGCGGATGGCGATTCTGAGTAAGTTCGAAGATGAGCAGGTGACATTGCTCGACGAGTTGGCTCTGGAAGTACCAAAAACAAAAGAAGTGGCCGGTGTGCTGAAAGCTTTGGGGCTGACAGGCACCAGCTGTCTGCTGACGGTTGATGGCCACGATCCTGTCGTGTGGAAGTCGGCCCGCAATATTGCCGGGGTGCAGATTTCTCCCGCCAGCGATCTGAATGCATACGATGTTCTGCACCAGCGGCAGATGGTGCTGACCAAGTCAGCCCTGGATCAGCTGCTCGGTCGGAATGAAGGTTAATTAGAAGAAGTACTTGGTTTAAATAATCCAGTCTGGATATAGAGGTTTACAGTTATGTCGGATGGTTCAAACAAAGGCGTTCAGCTGGAGCCGTATCAGGTCGTCATCCGGCCATTGGTGACAGAAAAAGGGACTCACCAGTCCGAGACTTACAATGCATACACGTTTGTTGTCGATAAGTCGGCGACAAAAACGGATATCAAAAAAGCGGTATCTGATTTATGGAATGTGCGTGTGGTTTCCGTGCGGACACAGAACCGGGGCGGAAAGCCGCGTCGCCATCGATATAAAGTTGGTTATACAAAATCCTGGAAAAAGGCAATCGTCGAGCTGCACGAAGATGATCGTATTTCATTCTTCTAAGCCGCAGCTTGAACTGAACTCCGTTTAAAAGACAGATTGTGAACCGGTTTTTGAAACCAGCAGATCAATGAGGAAATAAATTATGGGAATCCGATTCTACAAGCCAACAACACCAGGTCGGCGTGGTGCGTCGGTGAGCGATTTTGAGGCGATTACTGATCGTAAGAAGGCTCCTGAAAAATCCCTGCTTACACGATACAAGAAAAAAGGTGGTCGGAACAATCAGGGTGTGATCACTGCCCGTCATCGTGGTGGTGGACACAAGCGGATGTACCGTTTGATTGACTTCCGTCGCAATAAGGATGGTGTACCTGCCAAGGTGAATGGGGTTGAATACGATCCCAACCGTTCTGCCCGGATTGCACTCTTGCACTATGTTGATGGTGAAAAGCGTTACATCCTGGCACCGGAAGGTCTGACTGCCGGCGACACTGTCGTCAGTGGTGATAAAGTAGAGCCTAACGTAGGGAACTGTATGCCTCTGGCGAACATTCCACTGGGCTCAACCGTTCATAATGTTGAAATGCAGCCAGGTCGTGGCGGACAGTTGTGCCGGAGTGCCGGTACTTCAGCTGTGCTGAACGCTCGCGAAGAGAACTGGGCTCAGATCACTCTGCCATCCGGCGAAGTGCGTCGTGTTCCCAGTTCCTGCCGGGCTACGATCGGCGAAATTGGAAACTCGGAACATACAAAAGTTGTGCTGGGTAAAGCAGGCCGTAAACGCTGGATGGGGCGTCGTCCTCACGTGCGTGGTACCTGTATGAACCCGGTAGCACACCCGATGGGTGGTGGTGAAGGTCGTAACTCCGGGGGACGTCATCCCTGTAGTCCGACCGGTAAGCTTGCCAAAGGCGGAAAGACCCGCAAGAGGAAGAAAGCTTCATCAAAGGCCATTATCCGGCGTCGTAAATCGCGTCGTTATGGCCAGCTGAAACTCTGACGTTGTGTTTTGAACTGATTAAAAAATAACTATCTGTTTTCGATAATTGAGGACAAGTTTTATGGGTCGCTCTCTGAAAAAAGGGCCTTATGTTGACGTTAAACTTCTGAAGAAGATTGAGAAGTTGAACGAGACTGGTAAAAAAACGCCGATCAAAACATGGGCTCGAGCTTCAACGATTGCTCCGGAATTTGTAGGTCATACATTTCTGGTGCATAACGGGCGTGCTCACTTAAACGTGTATGTGACGGAAGAAATGGTGGGTCATAAACTGGGAGAATTCTCGCTGACCCGTAACTTCCGCGGTCATACCGTTAAGAAGAAATAAACTGTTTGTGTTGGTAGTGTTTGCGGTCCTGGTGGCCGATAACCGATAGAAATTAAGCAATAGTGAAGTGGAGTAATCGTCATGGGGCAAGTTCGAGCAATGCATCGATTTGCACGAATCTCAGCAACTAAGGTTCGTCCTTTTGCAGACATGGTTCGGGGAATGACAGCTTCGGAAGGTCTGGATTCGTTGAAATACATTCCAAACCGGGGAGCCCGTTTCCTGGAAAAAGTGATCAAAAGTGCGATGGCCAATGCTGAGGACAAAGGTGCCCGGAATGTGGAAGGCCTGAAGATCACCGAAGCACGCGTCGATGGCGGTCCCATGTTCAAGCGGATTCAGCCTCGTGCCCGCGGAATGGCCTACACCATTCGTCGCCGGATGTCGCACATTCATGTGTCGATTGAGGCTCCTGAATTACCGTAGGTGATTCCATCACTGTTGTCTGACGTTTATTATTCTCAACCAGAAATACTTAAAGGATAACCTGTATCATGGGGCAAAAAGTTCGACCAACCGGATTTCGAATCGGAGTCGTAGAAGACTGGAGAAGTCGTTGGTATGCCTCCAAGAAAGATTTTGGGGCATTGCTGGTTGAAGATCAGAAGGTACGGAAGTTTATTCAGACCAAATATAAGTTTGCCGGCATTCCGAAAGTGGAGATCGAAAGAACCCGCGATCAGGTAGTGGTGCACTTATTCACGGCCCGTCCCGGGATCATTATTGGTCGTAAGGGACAGGAAGTGGACCGGTTGAAAGCGGAACTGGAAGATCTGACCGGTCGTCGGATGGAATTGAAAATTATTGAAGTTGACAATGCACTGCAGAGTGCAGCGTTGGTTGCGGAAGATATTGCTCAGCAGCTTTCCAAGCGTGGCAGCTTCCGGAGAACTATTAAGCGTGCCCTGGACCAGGTAATGGAAACGGGCGTTCATGGAATTAAGATCGAGCTTTCCGGTCGACTGGGTGGAGCAGAAATGTCACGGCGTGAAAAAGCCAGCCGTGGTTCAATTCCCCTGTCGACTCTGCAGCGTCATGTTGACTACGGATTTCGTGAGGCACACACCACCTTCGGAGTCATCGGAGTGAAAGTTTGGATTGACCTTGGTGATTATTCAGATGAGGAGAATCGCGATGGCTCTAATGCCAAAGCGGGTCAAGCACCGCAAAAGCCAAAGAGGGCGCATAAAAGGTAATGCGACACGTGGTAACACTGTTGCCTTTGGTGAATGGGGCTTACAATCTCTGGACCCGGGGCATATCACAGCACAAACCATTGAAGCATGCCGTATTGCTGCCACACAATATGTTCGAGGTGAAGGTAAACTTTATATCCGGATCTTCCCCCAGAAGTCGGTAACATCCCGTCCTCTGGAAACCCGTATGGGTAAGGGGAAAGGGGAACCGGATCACTGGGTTGCCGTCATCAAGCCAGGGACTGTTCTGTTTGAACTGTCCGGGGTTTCGCACGAAGCAGCCAAACGCTGCTTTGCACGTGTGGCACATAAGTTACCAGTCAATGTCCGGCTGGTAGAACGTCGTCCGTCCCTCTAGGACTGTCGACCAGATAACCATATTTTTAAATCACTTTAGTCCTGTCTGATTCGTACAGCGAGACTGATAAACAATCATTGGGTTTGACTGATGACCAAAGCAAGTGAATTACGCGAGATGAATGATGAGCAGTTGTCATTTGCTCTGCAGGAAACACAGAAAGAACTGTTTCAGTTGCGCTTCCAGGCGGCAACGGAACGACTCGATGCACCGAGTAATATTAAGCGACTCAGACGGGAGATTGCTCGAATTCAGACAATCCGTCGTGAACGCGAATTAAGTCAGCAGAAAACTGCTTAATCAGGCTCGTTAGGGTAAGTAATAGACATGCGAAAAAAACTGACAGGCTTAGTGGCCAGTGCCAAAATGGACAAAACGTTGCGAGTGGAAATTCAGCGACGCTATCGTCATCCGCTGTACGGTAAGACCGTTCGCGGGCGGACTGTCTGCCACGTGCACGATGAACAGAACGAAGCACAGGAAGGGGATACGGTCGAGATTATCGAAAGCCGTCCCCGTTCCAAAACAAAGCGTTGGGATTTGATCCGGATTGTAGAAAAGAAGAAGGACTGAAGTTTCTTCTGGCCGGTTTTACAGATCCGGTTAAGTTTATAGTACAAAGATAGGGTTTTCCTCATCTTTTTGGTTGATAAGGAACAGGCAAAGCCATGATTCAGATGCAAACCGATCTGGATGTATGTGATAATTCCGGAGCCAAGGTTGCACGGTGCATTAAAGTACTGGGTGGCACAGGCCGTCGGACTGCTGAGGTCGGCGATGTGATTGTCGTGAGTATCCAGAAGACACTGGCTGGCAGCAATATTAAAAAGGGCCAGGTACTGCGGGGCGTGATTGTGCGTACCAAGTATCCCTGCCGACGTGACGATGGCAGCTATGTGAAGTTCGACCGGAACGCCCTCGTGTTGATCGATGCCGATGGAAACCCTCGTGGTACCCGTATCTTCGGCGCTGTGGCACGAGAACTCCGCGAACGCCGTTATCTGAAAATTATTAGCCTGGCAAACGAGGTGGTCTGAAATGAAGATACGACGTGGCGATTCAGTGATTGTGATCACCGGTGCCGATGCAAGCGATACTCCCCGGCGTGTATTGTCGGTTGTCGCTGGCGGTAAGAAGCTGACAATCGAAAATGTAAACCGTGCACTGAAGCACGTAAAACGTGGGCATCCCAAAAACCCGCAGGGGGGACGTCTGGAAATTGAGATGCCGATCGATATTTCCAACGTCAAATTTTACTGCGAAGCCTGCAGTAAAGGGACCCGGGTGGGATATCGTTACACCGCTGAAGGCAGCAAAGAACGGTTCTGTAAATCGTGCGAAGCCTCGCTGGGAACGATCAGTCCTGCCAAAGCAAAATACCAGAAACAATAAACAGCATCAGTAGTTTTCAGTAAGGAAGATTGATCCGATAGTTCGGCCAGTCTGAAGCAGAAACCATGGCAACACCAACATTATTAAAACAATATCGTGAAGAGATTGTTCCCGTCCTGAAGGATAAACTGGGACGCACCAATGTGCATTCACTGCCTCAGATCGAGAAGGTTGTGATCAGCATGGGGATTGGTGCTGCCAACCAGGACCGGAAACGTCTGACCGAAGCGGCTGACCACATGACACTTCTGGCAGGCCAGAAGTCACAGATCACCCGGGCTCGTAAGTCCGTGGCTGGTTTCAAGTTGCGTGAAGGTCAGGAAATCGGCTGCCGCGTGACACTGCGGGGCACCCGGATGTACGAATTCCTGGAACGTCTGATCTCGCTGGCTCTGCCGCGTGTTCGCGACTTCCGGGGAATCAATCCCAAAGCTTTCGACGGTGCCGGCAACTACAGCCTGGGCCTGAACGAGCAGATGGTGTTCCTGGAAATCGATCCCGATTCCGTGCATCATACACAGGGGATGAATATTACGATTGTCACAACAGCCAAAGACAATGCTGAAGGGTTGCTGCTGCTGAAAGAGTTCGGCATGCCGTTCCGCAAGTAAATCAAAAAGATACAAACCAACTTTTAAGGTAGATCGTCGGAGAATTATAGTGAGGGTAGCCAGCTAATGATGACAGACCCCATTGCAGATATGCTGACACGAATTCGTAACGCACTGCAGATTGAACGACCGTTTGTGGATATTCCTGCTTCCAAAATCAAGGTGGCCATTGCCGGTGCCTTGCAGCGGGAAGGTTACATCTGGGACTATGAAGTCATTGAAGACAGCCCACAGAACGTGCTGCGTGTCAATCTGAAGTACGGTCCGAACGGGGAACGCGTCATTCAGAAGATCGTTCGCGAAAGTAAGCCCGGACGTCGGCACTACCAGGATCTGCGGTCTATGCCGGAGGTTCTGCAGGGGCTGGGAGTCAGCATTCTTTCGACCAGCAAGGGCGTACTCAGTAACCGTGAAGCGAAAAAAGAGGGTGTGGGCGGCGAGCTGCTGTGCACCATCTGGTAACCCAAACGTGTAGACAGGCTGGCTGATCAAGATCTGCCACGATTTAATTTAACTGGAATTTGAAGTTATGTCTCGAATCGGTAAAAAACCAGTTCCCGTTCCTGCTGGAGTGGAAGTGAAGGTCGATGGCGGTTCCATTACCGTCAAAGGTAAGCAGGGTGAGTTGTCCTTTACTTATCATCCGGCGATGGCAGTGGAATTTGATTCGGAAGCCAAAGAAGTCAATGTCATTCGTCCCGATGACGAACGGCAGAATCGTGCCCTGCACGGCTTGACCCGGGCCCTGATCGCCAACATGGTTCAGGGAGTGGAAACTCCGTTTGTGAAAAAACTGGAAATTCAGGGCGTGGGCTACCAGGCTTCGCTGAATGGCCAGAAGCTGAGCCTGCAGGTCGGATTTGCCAACACGATCGTGCTGGATGTACCCCAGGGCGTCAACTGTGAACTTCCGAACGCGACCAATATCGTGGTCAGTGGTCCGGATAAGCACATGGTCGGCCAGTTCGCAGCCAACATTCGCAGCGTACGTCCGCCCGAACCTTACAAAGGTAAGGGAATTCGTTACGAAGGTGAATACGTACGGCGGAAAGCTGGTAAGGCTTTTGCAAGCTAACGTGCTGATTAAGGTAGTCTGACGGTTTGGCCGATGGTCACTGTTTAAAAGAAGATGACGGTAACATGAAACTAGAAAAAACGCTGAAAAAACAGAAGGCACGACGTTCGTTCCGGATTCGTAACACAGTCCGTAAAACGGGCCGTTACCGTCTGTCTGTTTATCGTAGCAACAATCATATTTATGCCCAGATCATTGACGATACTGCGGGAGCAACCCTGGTTTCAGCCAGCACGAAAGACAAGAGTCTGGCCGGTGAAATCAAGAACGGCGGTAACATCGCTGCTGCAGAAAAAGTCGGCAAACTGCTCGGAGAACGGGCCGTGGAAAAAGGCATCAAAGAAGTTGCCTTCGATCGCGGACCTTACCGATATCATGGTCGGGTTGCAGCCCTGGCTGACTCTGCCCGCCAGGCAGGACTGGATTTTTAATAGAGACAACACTCAATACGGGTTGGAGAAGATACCGTGTCAAAAGAAGCGACAAAACAAACGCCAGAAACAGTCATCCAGATCCGCCGTTGTGCCTGTGTGGTCAAAGGGGGGCGTCGGTTCAGCTTTACCGCTCTGGTTGTTGTAGGCGATAAAGAAGGCCGGGTAGGCTGGGGTTATGGCAAAGCTGTCGAAGTGCCTCTGGCTGTCGATAAAGCGGTCAAGCAGGCCAATCGCAACATGATCAAAGTTCCGCTGGTGGAGCACACCGTGCCTCACGAAGTGGTTGGTCGCTTCGGTTCTTCCCGCGTTCTGCTGTTACCCGCCCGTCCTGGTACCGGTATTATTGCCGGCACCGGAGTTCGATCAGTCGTGGAAGCCGTTGGAATTACTGACATTTACACCAAGAGTCGCGGTTCCAACAATCCAATCAATGTAGTTAAGGCCACTATTGATGGGCTCTCAAAACTGCGAACCCGTGAAGATGTAGCACGCTTGAGAGGAGTAGAAGTCTAATGATTATTGATGATGTCAATCGCGGAATAAAAAAGAATAAAAAACGCAAGCGTGTAGGCCGTGGTCCAGGTTCTGGTCATGGTAAAACTTCGTCTCGCGGTCACAATGGTTACGGCAGCCGTGCCGGTGCTTCCCGTCGGACCAGTTTCGAAGGGGGACAGACTCCTCTGGCGCTGCGGGTTGCTAAACGCGGATTCAACAACAAACAGTTTGCCAAGAAGGTTGCCGTGGTCAACGTGGCAGCTTTGGAACAGGCATTCGACAACGGTGCCGAGATCACTCCCGAAATTCTCGCAGCGAAGGGACTGGCCAAAGGTCGCTTCGATCAGGTTAAAATCCTGGGGAATGGCGATCTCAGCAAAAAACTGAGTGTGACTGCGCATCTGTTTTCCCAGTCAGCTGAATCCAAGATTCAGGCTGCCGGGGGTTCAGTCAGTCGGATTTTGTCATAAGTAATTCATTCAAGGACTTGATTTCAGCAGACAGGAATTCGATTCCCCTTTTCTTCGTTATCCGTTAAGATCTGAAGCATTAAGATTGTCACTTTTTTCTTCTGCTGAGTTATGACACAAAGGACCGCTATCCATGCTCGGTAAACTAACTGTTCTCTTCAAAATTCCCGAGCTCCGTAAAAAAATCCTGCTGACACTGCTGTTGCTGGCAATTTATCGGATGGGATTCTGGATTGCTCTGCCGTTCATCGATCAGGCACAGCTTGCGGAAACCCTGAAGGATCTACAGAGTCAGCAGGGCGGCATCGGCCAGGTGATGCAGGTCATTTCCCTGTTCTCGGCATCGAATATCGGTCAAAGTACCATCTTTGGCCTGGGCATTATGCCTTATATCTCTGCTTCCATTATCTTCCAGCTGATGGGGACCGTTTATCCTCCCCTGGAACGACTTCAGAAAGAAGGCGAAGCCGGCCGGAAGAAGATTAATGAATATACACGTTACGCCACCGTCGTCATCTGTCTGGCCCAGAGTTATTTCTGGATCCATACCCTGGCGGGTGGCTTAGGATCGGGTAAAAGCCTGATCCTGCATGGGTATGGTGGACTTTATTTCCAACTGGTGGCGACGATCACCATGACCACAGGAACGATCTTCCTGATGTGGATTGGTGAACAGATTGACGCTTACGGTATTGGGAATGGAATCAGTCTGCTGATTATGGCTGGGATTCTGGCCCGTATGCCCACCGCAGGCTGGTCAAGTCTGATTGAACCGGCTTTGCAGAAGGGGGTTGCTCTCGGGACCGATACCGGGATCGACCGGTTACTGATTCTGGCCTTAGTGTTTGTGTTTGTGGTGGTCTGGGTGATTGCCATTACACAGGGACAGCGGCGCATTCCGATTCAAAGTGCGAAACACGTACGGGGACGCCGGGTTTCAGGCGGTCAGCGTCAGTCGTTGCCGCTCCGCGTCAATCAGGCTGGAGTGATGCCGATCATCTTTGCCTCCAGTCTGCTCATGTTCCCTTACTTTGTATTTCACTGGATGAGCCAGATGTGGACCAGTTCCACATTCCTGTCGATGCTGGACGGGGCCTTCCAGCCGATGAGTCGTGGATTTATTTACACAATCTCTTATGTGGTACTGATTTACTTCTTCTGTTACTTCTGGACGGCAATTACCTTCAACCCCAAGGATATGGCAGAAAACCTGAAAGATTACGGCTCGTTCATTCCGGGATATCGTCCTGGAGCCCGGACAGCCGCCTATCTGGAATCGGTCATGGTCCGTATCACATATGTCGGGGCGGCGTTCCTGTCACTGGTTGCGATTATTCCTACGCTGGTTTCGACCTGGCTGGGTGTCAACTTCATGGTGGCAAGTTTTTACGGTGGAACCGGATTATTGATTGTGGTTTCGGTGATCCTGGATCTGGTCAACAAGATTGACAGCCATCTGGTGATGCGGAACTACTCTGGATTACTTGAGAGCGATCTGTAGGTCATAAACGGGCGAGTCGCGGCGAAATTCACCAAAAAAGGGGTGTTTCGCTTGTCGATTTACGCGTAAGGCGTTTATAATTTCCTGATTCGCTCCGCTTCGGAAATAGTACAGGTTTGATACGAAGCCGGAGTTTGCTCATTTTATGGGCGTATTTATCTGAATTTACACGAGTTACAGTCATTGAGCCGGAGAGGTTCTCTACCTGCTGACTCGCCAAACGTGAACCAAACTAATAGAGAAATCGTAGTACGATGAAAGTCCGAGCCAGTGTTAAGCGGATTTGTGAGAACTGTAAAGTCATCCGGCGGAAGGGGCGCGTGTATGTGATCTGCTCTTCCAACCCGCGTCATAAACAGCGTCAGGGTTAGTCTCGAACTCAGTTTGAATGATTTTGCATCAGTTTTTACAACCAGCGGAGTGAAATAAAATGCCTCGTATTCTCGGTGTTGATATTCCGAACGACAAACCTGTTTACGTTTCCCTGACCTACCTGTATGGCATTGGAAAGGTAACGGCACTTGATATCTGCCACAAGCTGAATATCAATCCCCAGTTGAAAGCCAAGGATCTGACCGATGACGAACTGAGTCGGATCGTGAACCTGTTGGATACGGAATACTCTGTCGAAGGTCAGTTGCGTCGAACCACGCAGCAGGACATCGCCCGGCTGCGGGACATTCAGTCATACCGTGGTATCCGTCATCGTCGCGGACTGCCCGTACGCGGACAGAATACACAGACCAACGCCCGGACCCGCAAAGGTGGTAAGAAGACCGTTGCTGGTAAGAAGGGTGTTAAGGATGCCCGCCACTAAGATTCTGTTTCCTCTTCAGGGAACATGATCGGGTGTCAAACGAGAGACCAGAATTGCCGGACCCTGTTGCCGGTTTAATGAGAAAACATTCCATCAAAATGAGTTTCAGTTTCTGAGATCAACCAGACAGAAACATCAGGAGTTGCAGAGTGGCTAAAGTCAAACGAAAAAAAGTGAAACGTCACATCACCAAAGCGATTGCTTACATCAAAGCAACGTTTAACAACACCACGGTTACGATCACCGATCTGAACGGCGATGTTCTCTGCTGGGCAACTGCAGGGACTTCCGGTTTCAAAGGCAGTCGTAAGAGCACTCCCTTTGCTGCCCAGCGAGCAGCAGAAATCTGTGCGGAGAAGGCTTCCAAGTTTGGTGTGAAAGAAATGGAAATCCGCGTCAAAGGACCTGGTTCCGGACGGGAAAGTGCCATCACCGGTCTGCAGACAGCAGGGATTTCAATCAAGGCGATTGAAGACATTACCCCGCTGCCACACAACGGTTGCCGTCCCCCGAAAAAACGTCGCGTCTGATCCGTAACAACAGTGACGCTGTGATACCCTGTCGTGTGAGCGATGGGGATTGAATTTAAAATAACCAGAGTCGGAGTGCTGAATCCGGTTCTGTTGAATTGTGTTCCTGGGAGATTATTTCAATGCGAATCCGTTGGCGAGGACTGGAATTACCAAGCCGTGTCATCCCTGACCGGGAGTCAATGACATCCACCTATGGTATGTTTGTAGCCGAACCATTTGAACGTGGATTCGGTGCAACCATTGCCAACAGTCTGCGACGCATTCTGCTTTCCAGCCTGGAAGGCAGCTCTGTGACCCGTGTCAAAATTCAGGGTGTGCAGCACGAATTCACCACGATTCCCGGTGTGGTCGAAGACATTACCGAAATCTGCCTGAACCTGAAGTCGCTGATCGTCAAGAACTCCAGCTCGACTTCCAAGACACTGCGTATTGAAAGACATGAGCGGGGTGTGGTCACCGGTGCCGACGTCATCACCGACGATCAGGTCGAAGTGATCAACAAGGATCTGGTTATCGCCACCATGACCGACGACGTTCCGCTCAACATGGAACTGACGATTGAAAACGGCCGGGGCTATTCTCCCGCTTCCGAACACTCACAGCATGAAACGGAAGTCGGCGTGATCCCCCTGGATGCGACCTTCTCTCCCGTCGTACGTGTCCGATACAAAATTGAAGATACCCGTGTTGGTCAGCGGACCAACTACGACAAGCTGAACCTGGAAATCTGGACCAACGGAACCGTCAAGCCGGACATGGCTCTGGTGGAAGCCTCCAAGATTCTGCGGAAGCACCTCAATCCATTTATTACCTACCGCGAGCCCGGTCCGGAAATGCCACCGGAAGGCGGTCTCAAGGGCATGCTGGATACGACCGGCTATGCACCGATCGACCTGGAACTGGAAGAAAAGCTCAACCAGAGTCTGGCCGAGCTGAATCTGTCCGTCCGGGCCACCAACTGCCTGGAATCGGAAGGGATCAACACCGTCCGCGACCTGGTCGGCAAAACGGAAGATCATCTGTTACACGTGCGAAATTTCGGG
This sequence comes from Gimesia panareensis, assembly GCF_007748155.1. GTDB lineage: Bacteria > Planctomycetota > Planctomycetia > Planctomycetales > Planctomycetaceae > Gimesia > Gimesia panareensis. The sequence continues at coordinate 7,201,653 of NZ_CP037421.1, read as the reverse complement.
GAAACCACCCTGGTTGAAGTTCGCGAACGACTGAACCAGATTGGTCTGCGTCTGGGAATGAAAATTCCTAACTCGTCCTCACAGCAGCCGCGTTAATTCGATTGATTGACGCGTTATTGGATATCAAACATCGAGTTCTATACTCACAGCATTCAGAATAATTCAGAGTTAAGTCATGCGACACCGAATGAGAGGCCGCAAATTAGGCCGCAATGCATCACACCGTAAGGCGATGTTCCGCAACATGGCGGTGAGCCTCATTAAGACCGTCCGGATCGATGAGGAAGCCGATAATGCTCCTAAGGTTTCAGGGCGGATTACGACGACCGTTCCCAAGGCCAAAGAACTGCGTCCCTTCATCGAAAAGCTGATCACGCTGGCGAAAAAAGCGCAGCCTCACATCGAGAATGCGGCCCAGTACGCCACCTCTGCTGAGAAGAATTCCAGCGAGTGGAAGACCTGGCGTGAGTCCGAGCAGTGGAACCAGTGGAATCAGACCCTGGCACCCGCTCTGAGCTACCGTCGTCGGGCATTCGCTGAACTGCGTGACAACGAAGCTGTCGACATCCTGTTCAACGAGCTGGCAGAACGCTTTGCAGAACGGACCGGCGGATACACCCGCATCGTACGTCTGGCAACCGTCCGCCTGGGCGATGCCGGTGCTCAGGCGATTATCGAATTCGTCGGTGAACGGGATCGCGTCAAACCGACCCGCCGCAGTGAAACACTGGGTTCTGCAGCGACAGAAGAAGCAACCGAGGAAGCACCAGCTGACGAAGAAGCTCCCGCTGAAGAAACCGCCGAAACTGAAAGCGAAGCAGCCGCTGACGAAGCACCCGAGACCGAAGCAGAAGCTTCTGAAGGGGAAACTGCTGAAGCTGAAGAAGAAGAGAAAAAAGAGGAGTAAACCGTCGCGAGCCGAATTCGGCTTTGCGGAAATCCGGTTTCCCGCTAGAATTTTAAAGCTAAGAGTATCTCGCATATGCTCTTAGCTTTTTTTACGTCCGGAGCAGAAACGATGGAATGGAAGACCCGTGTGAATCCGGACGCCAGACAGCCCCCGGCTCGACCTCGTGTCGTTGTGAAGTTGTAGAGGAAAGGATTCTGACGCAGCATGTCGACGCAGCAGCCCTTTAATTTCAGTCACGCGATGTACCGCCTGTGCAGCGACGTCTCGCGTCGGCTGCCCGAATTTCACCACGTCGATATGGACCGGATCGCGGTCGCCTTCGCCCAGGCCCGCCGGAATGTGCCTTACGGGATGCAGGCCAAGCTGACGCCCTTGCGGTTTGAGAACGGCGATCTGCAGACCACGCGCTACGGCCGGAAGTGGACGGTACAACGCGTGTACCAGGACCAGCAGGAGATGCTGTATATCCTGACGTTCTACCTGCCGCGGTTCCTGAATCATTCGTTCAAAGAGAAGATGATCACGGTGCTGCACGAGCTGTATCACATCAGCCCGGCCTTCGATGGCGACATCCGCCGCCTGGCGGGACATTACCACGTGCATTCCCACAGTCAGAAAGAATACGACGCCCACATGGCAGTGCTGGTCGACCAGTACCTGAAGCTGGGCCCGCCCCCCGAGCTGTTCGGGTTCCTCAAGTGCCGCTTTTCGACCCTGCAGAAAAAGCACGGCGGCGTGGTCGGCCTGCAGATCCCGATCCCGAAACTGATCCCCGTGGATGAGACGCGGATCGCGTAAGCTTCTGCAGGCTGGCAATCAACGGCAGGAAGGACACTCAGATGACGAAACAGTTACAGCTGGCAAAAGAGATCAAACGAACTTCTCAGCTGTCAGGGACATTCACTCTGCGGTCCGGTGCCACGTCGGATACCTATTTCGATAAATATCAGTTTGAATCAGCTCCGGTTTTGCTGAAGCAGATTGCAGAAGCAATGTCAGAGCTTCTGCCGGAGAATACGGACGTCCTGGCCGGTCTTGAGATGGGTGGGATTCCAGTGGTCACGGTCTTAAGTCAGGTAACCGGTTTGCCGGCGGCCTTTATTCGCAAGGAAGCCAAAACATATGGGACCTGTCGATACGCAGAGGGAACCAGTCTGTCGGGGAAGAACGTGGTTCTGATCGAAGATGTGGTTTCCTCAGGTGGCGCGATCTTGGATGCGTTACAGAAGTTACGCGATTCAGAAATCGAACCGCTGTGTGCAATCTGCGTGATCGATCGCCAGACGGGGGGAACTGAGGCGTTGCAGGGAGTCGATCTGGAGTTGAAGTCCGTGCTGACGATGCAGGACATTATCGACGTTGGTTAGTTTGCAAGATGATCTAAGAATTAAAGGCCCCGGAACGTTAAACTTTGGGCGCGAAGCCTGCGTTTCCTCATAAATGATCCTTCTGCGTTCCCCCGGTAGACAGGAACGTTTAGTGGATTGACGTTTTCAGCTCCTGTAAACGGTTGAGATCGTCGAACGAGGCGTGGAGAATTTCTTCTCCATTTTCTCTGACGACCAGGACGTTTTCCATCGCTTCCGGCTCCAGACCGTAATGCTGCAGATAGTGGAAGAGTGCGTTCTGGTGGTCTTCCACTTCCATTTGCCCGATGATCTGGGGGAACGTGGTTGTGATCCGCTGCAAGTGATTCTCAACAGTCCAGGGCATTTGCGGTTCGACGATCAGCAGAAGAACCGCCCCCTGGTCATGCGAGCCATGATAGTAGGCCTGCCCCAGTTTCTGGCCGACGGCAATCATTCCCAGCGCGTGGCCGTTCAAGACTGACAGCGAATGGCGGGCCTCCGAAAGTTCAGGGATCCCTTCTGCTTCACCCAACTGCTTGAGTTTCAGGGCCGCCTGCGTGCGTTCCGGGGGAAGGGAGCTCATCTCGTTCGCCCAGGACCAGAGCCAGCTGGCATCGCCGTCTGCTTCGGTCCCCAGGATTTCCGCCTGAAATTCATAGCGGTCTCCGAAGGAGAGAATTCCGGTGGAAACATCGTAGCCCCAGTTGAGATTCTCCACCAGGTCGGCCAGGAGCAGCTGCCTGTCGAAGGCAAAACAGAGGTGCTGATTCAGCAGCGCGTTGTAGTCCATGAGTTTCTTTCCGGGTGAGAGTCAAAGCCGGGAGAGTTTCAGGGCGTGTGCAGGACCTGTCTGAATTCCAGTGTACCTGCTGTCGTCTGGAGAGCGAGAGAAAAGTTTGAAATCGAATCGGTTTCTGAAACGGATGGCGATGTTGTATCAGGCCTCGGTTCATAACCGGATCGTCGGATTTGTATTCCCGGTCGAAGGTTTCCACTGAGGCGACGCTGGCGGTGAAATCGTCTTCAGAACCGTGGAGGTCACTGGTGAAACCCTCCAGGGACTGAAGGACATTCTCGACGTGGGTTACCAAAGATCATGGACTACATTCTGAGAAGATCACTCGCTTTCAGAGTCTATGAAGAGAGCAAAAGAGATCTCAAAATTATTGATAGTATGTTAATACAAGAACGAATTAGTAATCCATCCTTTGATCGTGTTACAGCAGCGAATTCAATCAGTGTTTTTATTGGAAGATCTTTAGTAATCAATAAATCTTTATTTAAATTGAATTCTAAAATATTAAACTGCATAGAATGGATTGTTTACTGACTGTGATTTCTGCAGGGAGCTCAAACTGACATTTCTTGCTACTTAAAAGTATTCGAGTCAGATTCAGTTATGGAGAATTAGATGTCAAATCCACAAGAGATTGGAAGAAATGAACAAGAAGAAACTGATGAAGTATCAGATCAAGTCGAAGATCAATGCAGGCCACGATCAATAATTCTTTATATTCAATTTATTAATGAGAAGCTTCTCAGGGTTTTTAAGTCAAATTATATTGTTCGTGATACTCTTCAGTTATTTACACTTCTCCTTCCAATTCCAGTCTTGTGCCTGCTTTATTTCTTGGATTTACGTTACCCCTTCTGGCTTCGATTTCTTTCTGGAGTATCGGCCCTGCTGATACCTTATCTATTTATCACGTGGCAACTAATAGGAGGTCCGAGAGCAATAAAGACACTAAATGGTTTTGTAGAGCTTCTTAGGAATAACATATTTCAAGATACAAAACGCCTGGGAGTAATCGTATGCTGCCTCTCAATAGCTCTTTTTTTCGAAGTTCTTTTTTTATCCCAAGATGAATTCCAAAACGTGGTAGTGCGACTCAGATGATAAAGCAACAAACATTCTGTAAATTTCCGGGGCCTTCGGTCTCTGTGATCAGCATTAAATTGTCAGGTATCTCATGCCGGTTTCCCAGTCGTCGCTGAGTTCCACCAGGACCGCGGTCACCAGCCTCAGCAACGACTCCTCATTGGGAAACAGTCCCGCTACGCGGGTACGCCGTTTTAATTCCTTATTCTGCCGTTCCAGCATGTTTGTGGTTCGCATCCGCTTGCGATGACCGGCAGGGATGGTGAATACGGTCAGTCCTTCCGGGATGTTTTCTTCCGCCCAACTCGCCAGTTTCGGAGCTGTTTTTTCATGAGTGGAAACGAACCGTTTCAGTTCATTCAGCGCATCATCCAGGTCTCTGGCATTAAAGATATTGCGTAATTCTTCGCTCACCTGTTTGCGCAAATGAACCTTGGGAACGTATTGCATCGCGTTTTGCATCAAATGGAACTGGCAACGCTGCCAGGGCGTTCCAGCAAGCATGTTCTGTCGTGCCGCTTTCAGGCCTTCGTGTGCATCACTGACGATCAGCTTCACGCCATGCAGGCCGCGCTGGTTGAGTGAACCCAGGAATTCACGCCAATGGACTTCGGCTTCGGAGAGCGACACAGACACTCCGAGCACGCTCCGGTGACCGCTGGCCAGGACGCCGATCGCAATCAGCACGGCACAGTCCCGCACGCTGCCCTCCACGCGAACTTTTTCATAGCGGGCGTCGAGGATCAGGTATTCCACCTGCCCCAGCGGTCGATTACGCCACGTTTCCAGCTCTTCGTCGAGCAGTTTCGCTGCCCGACTGACCTGTGTACTGGTGACATCAAAGCCACAGAGTTCGGTGGTGATTTTGGCGACCTTACGGGTAGAGACGCCTTGAACATACATTTCAGCGATTGCCAGCTTCAGTGCGCGTTCACTCCGTTCGCCGCGTTCCAGTGCAGAGGGATAAAAGTCGCCGTCGCGTGTCTGGGGCACCTGCAGTTCCAGCTTTCCGAAGGCGACTTTGAAATGATTTCGGCTTGAAACCGTTGGCATAAGAACGGCGCGTTACGCTGCGTTGATACGGTTCGGCACCGAGGTATTCGGGAACGTTCCAGCTTCATCCGCTTCGTTGAACAGGATCTGGAGTGCTTGCGACATTTCATCGAATCCATGATCGGCCAGGAGCTGGACAGCGTCGAGAATGTTGTTAGATTGTTGTTGGTGGGCCATGGTTGGAGTTCCTTTTCTGTTGTGGAAAACATTAAAAAGAAACCGATCTGGCCCACCCTTTCAAGGGCTCGCCGGAGTGGTGCTTGTTATTTTCGCTACGCTCAAATAACAAGCACCACTCCGCCACACAGATAATTTACAGAAGAGATGTTACAGTAACACTCAGATCAGAGAACGGGAATCCAATCGACAATATACAGCGATTTGAGATAAATGGAGAAGTGTTGGATCTAACGGAGGATGCCAATGGACAGAATCCGTGCAATACTAAAAAAGCATTTTATAACAATCATGGAAGAATTGAGGTCTGTCTCACTAACTTTTACGAAGATAAGATCGAAGTCCACGTAGAAACTGACCGTCGCCAAGGTAGTGCAGAAGTTTCAAAAGATATAAACGGAAAATTTCCTATTGTGATTGTGGAAATTAATCAACGATATAAGACTTTAGATCCCGAAGAATTCAAGCAAGCCTTAATAACTCAAAGAGAAGGGCACTTTGCTGATACTGATAAGGTACTCCGCAAGTCAGTCAAGCCGAAAGTCTGGAAACATATTTCCGAAATACTCGATATTGCCTCAAAGAATCATGAAGAGACTGATCGATTTAGTGCTGCAAGTAAGATCACGGAATTAGTCTTTTTGAACTTTATTGGAGAGACTTCTATTGGGACGAGAAATGGGAGGATGCCGACAGTGGATGTCATCGACCGGGTAGCTCCCAGCAATCAGCGTACAATTGATTCTTGGGTTCAGGATTTTGAGGATCGGAAAGTGAATATTGTATGGGATGGAAAGGTTTATAGTCGACCACTAAATCGTTGGATATTTTTTTGTGTCGTCAGCTCACTATTGAAGGATAAAGAGTTTCGAGAATTTTTAATTACCTTTAGAGAGGCGATTAGAGAGGCGATTAGCTCCGGAAATCTATTTGAAAAAATACCTGGACTCTGGTCAAATGACAAGTTGTATAAACAGGGGGAGCTAGCTGGCAGGATACTTAAAGATTCAATCAGGAACGCTACAAAGGGATTTGATGATATTTTAATTGGGGCATATAAAGACTTTCTCAACGGCAAGTATAATGAGAGAACGACTTGGTCTGAAATCGAACTATCAATACAAAAGTCGATACTAAAGTCGATGGAGGAAGAGTGATACTTATTAATGTATGAATACTGTTCTGAGAGGGGATATCTTAAGGTGACTAAAGTATCGGAACTACCTGATACTGGGGCAAAATTATTCTCTCAGTTCTACCCACGGTTCCTTCCAGACCGGTGTCTCCTGATCGGGGAGGAAGAAGGCGGCCTGGGGGCCACAGGTTGAGGCGAGTTTGCTGGCAAGCCACACGATCAGGGTGACGTGGCCCTGGAAGCTGAGGGACGGACTCTGGTCCGGGGGATGGAGCCGGTAAATGTCGGCGGACTCTTTGGGGCTGGTATGGGGGCCGCCGAAAGCCTGGTTCAGCAGTGGGTCGTCGGATTCGTATTCCCAGTTGACCATCTCCTCAGAAGCAACGGTGGCGGTGAAGTCCTCTTCTGAGCCGCGGACAACGCCGGTGAAACCGTCCAGGGACTGCAGGACTTTCTCAAGATCGGTGCGGCTTACGGTGTGGCCGGCGGGTGTCTCCCGCGAAATCGGTACGCCACACTCGCGACCCCATTCCAGGAGCTGTGGTGTGACAGGCGTGAGAATGTAACTGACACTCATGTGGTCTCCCCCGGGCAGCCGGGCCTGGTGCCTCGTTTCAGAGCAATCAATTTGACTATTGTAGCGGCACTGAAAGAGGGGGTTCAAGTTGAGTGATCCAGGAACAGGCGAACTCTGGCATGTCTACCACTTAAACGCTGGTGAACTATTTTCAGTCTGATGTGTCCGTGTGAGAATATGCTGTGTCAACGACGCCGTTCCGTCTGTTTTCTGGTTGAGGGGAGGCAATGCGATGTCACGACTAACTTGTTTCCGCCGTCGCCTTCCGTTTCGCAAACAGGCCGGTTGTCTTCGCAAGCTGCGCCGACAGGCCGTTGAGTTTAAAACCGCTCGGAATGCGCCCCGAGTCGAAGAATTCCTCGGGATTGATGAAGCGGGTTGGCCTGAGGACTGGGAATACGACTACTACGATTCTACCTCCGCTGCGGATCGGTTCTACTATCAATTTCAGCAGGCATTGGAATCGCAGTGGAAGCGGCCTGTTGAGTTGCTGATTCCTCGTCCGTCTGCTGCGCAGGTAGATGCGGTGCCTGATGAGGGAGAGGTGCAGCTGGCGAGAACCGATCTGTCTCGGCTGGTGGAGAAGCTGGAATCGCAGGCGGATGCGGTGGCACGTGCTGAGAGGCAGTGCAGGACCAGGCAGGTAGCGTCCCTGGTTCCCCAGACAGAACTTCCCGCAGCGATTCGGCGACTGGCTGCGCAATCGGTGACGGCCCCGACTTCAGAATCATTGAGCTGGCTCTCGCTGGTGGTCTTTTTCAAGCCGTTCTGGATCCGGTCGGCAGAGTCCTGGACAGGACAGAGTAAGGCATCCCTGATCCAGCACCTGTTTGTGAACTACCCGGTGCCGGAGTTTCTGATCGATGCCTGGGATCATTTTCAGGGAGCTGCCGAGAAGCGGTTCAAGTGGCAGCACTGGCTGATCATCCTGGGGCAGGGGGGGAGTTTGAGTCTGGTGCCGGGGAAGACGTGGCGGAAAATGCAGCAGTATCTGTTTGATGTCCCCTGGCACGAGTTGCCGGAGGTGCCTCGTACTCCTGCTCTGGCCTGTCTCTACGCAGAAGTACGTCGACTTGGCGGTGATGTGCAGATCTGGAAGTGGCTGGCGCTGCACCCGGCGTTTGCCATTGATCCGACCGAAGCTGGTGGCGAGAACCAGATGGCGTTCTGGTATGAAACGGTCAACTGGCTGATTCGTCACCGTGATCAGCTTTCGGCAGAACTGGGTGCGAGAATTCTGGACTGGTCAATGCATGAATTTCTCACCCAAGAGGCACTACAGAGGCGATTCACCTGGAAAGGACGCACCTTCGAGGCGATCTGCCATTCTGCGCGACAGTTTCGCAGGAGGATCATCTTCGCCGGGGAGTATTATTCTCATTTTGCTGCATTGAGATGGCAGGGCCATGGTTGGGACTGGGCCTGGTCTGAGGAGTCGGTTCAATGGAAGGTGCGCGAACTGACTACCGGACTGGAACTGCAGTACGAGGGCAAAGTGATGCGGCATTGTGTGGCGGGATACGCCAGTTGCTGTGCAAAAGGGGCCTCTGCGATTCTCCGTCTGACGCGAAATGGCCAGCCTTGTTTAACTTTGGAAGTCGATCCGCGATTACGCTCACTGGTGCAGGCGCGTGGGAAACAAAATCGGGAAGCGACCGCGGAAGAACGGCGGATTATAGATTACTGGGTCTCGCAAACACTGCAAATGCAGGCTGATGCTGGTTTTTGAAGGGGAAGCTGCGGTTCAAGCTCCTGTTCTAGGCTGGCGGTATGGGTTTGGCAGGGGGACTGTTGCCTGGGGTGGGGTAGAAAAGGGGGCCGTTTTCCTGTGTTCCTGGTGTTTTCAGTTGACGGTCGACCGTCGACCAGACATGATAGGGGGATGAAAACGAATACCGCTATCAAATCAGAGAGTAACGTTCCGTTTCGTAAGATTCAGAAGCAATCTGTCACGGAAGATGTGGAAAGTCAGTTGAGAGATGCGATCTTGACCGGTGTCCTGGCACCGGGGGAATCTCTGGCGGAAGCGCGTCTCGGGGCGCAGCTGGGCGTGAGTCGGGCTTCAATTCGTCAGGCCAAGTTCCAGTTGATGAACGAAGGCCTGCTGGAGTTCGATGAACGGGGGACGGCGACGGTCCGCAGACTGACATTATCGGATGCGCATGAGATCGTGGAGTTTCGGCAGGTGCTGGAACTGGCGGCGATCAGGCTGGCCTGTTCGCGTCTGACGAATGACACGCTGATTGCGCTGGAAGAAAACATCCGTCAGACCGAGCAGGAATCGAACCTGCTCAAGCTGACGTTTCTCGACATCGCCTTTCATGAAGCGATTATGCGGGCCTCCGGAAATTCGCGGCTCGTGGATGCGTGGCGCGGATTACGGCCGCAACTGGAGTTGTGGCTGGCGGGAGTGCATCGTCGTCACAGCGATGTGACGGCGCGGACCTGCGAAGAGACGGTTGCCAGTCACAAATTATTAATCTCGGCATTAAAAACGGGCGATCCGGATGTCGCAGAGAAAGCCATGTCGGAGCACACCTCTTCGTTACAGAACTGGCTGTTGCTGGAAGCCGAACGGGAACAGGAAGCTGAGGCCTGATTGTTTTTTCTTAGCAGTGACTCACGTTGAGGGGATTCCTTTGTTGATCGAATCAAAGATTAAACAATCCATGCGAGACGAAGTCGTTCCGGCGAATGCCGCTGGTCGACCCGGTATCAGGGGATTCCTGTTTGCCGGCTTCTGTCTGCTGACGTTCGCGCCCGTTTTCCCGGTGAGTGAAACAGCCTGGGCAGATGATCGTGCCGCGCTGGCATTGTTTGAAAATGAAGTTCGCCCACTGTTGATCGAACACTGCATTACGTGTCACGGGCCACAGAAGTCAGAAGCGGGTCTTCGACTGGATCAGAAGGCGACTATCCTCAAAGGGGGGGAGACCGGGCCAGCATTAATTCCAGGGAAACCGGATGCCAGTCTGCTGGTCCAGGCGCTGCGACATACTGACGGTCTGGAAATGCCTCCCGAGCAGAAACTGGAGGCGAATAAAATCGCTGCTGTGGTGCGCTGGGTCGAGAGCGGGGCGGTCTGGCCTCAGGGAACGAAGCTGGGGACCGGCCCCGAGTTGCGCAGCGGACCGATTACCGATAAAGAACGGAAGTTCTGGTCGTTTCAGCCGATCCGGGATCCTGCGCCGTCGCAGGTTGATGCTGCGTTACCGGTTTCGAATGAGATCGATCGATTTATCCACGCGAAACTGAAACAGGCAGGCCTGGCGATGCGTCCTGCGGCGGACAAACGAACCTTACTGCGGCGGGCGACGTTTGATCTGACGGGACTGCCGCCGACGCCTGCGGAAATGGAGTCGTTCCTGAAAGATGATTCTCCACAGGCCTTTGCGAAAGTTGTGGAACGCCTGCTCGCAAGTCGGGCGTATGGAGAACGCTGGGGAAGACACTGGCTGGATGTAGTGCGTTATGCGGATACAGCCGGTGAGACAGCCGATTACCCGGCACCGCTGGCTTTTAAATATCGCAACTGGGTGATTGATGCGATCAACGCCGATTTGCCCTACGATGAATTTGTACGTCAGCAGATTGCCGGTGACATTCTGGCCCGACAACTGCTGGAGAAGTCAGGCGAACCGCTGTCTGACGAGGCCGAGGCCCGTTACCGAAAGATGTGTGTGGCCACAGGTTTCATCGCCATCTCGCGGCGGTTTGGCTTTGATGTGGAGAATTACCACCATCTCACCATTCAGGATACGCTGGATACCATCGGCCAAGCCGTGCTGGGACTGTCGCTGGGGTGTGCCCGTTGTCATGATCACAAATATGATCCGGTCAATATGACGGACTATTATGGCTGGTACGGAATCTTTAACAGTAGCCGTTATTCATTTCCCGGTTCAGAGGAGAAGAAACGGCCTTACGATACGTTTCCTGCGCTCTCACCAGAATCAGAGGCCGAGAAGAAAACGCGATATGAGACTCAGTTGGCTGCGTTTGAAAAAGAGACCGCGAGGCTGACAACGGAGCTGAAAGGAGTGGAAACGCGAATCAGCGCCATTTTGCCTGCGAGTGAATTCTCTGGTTTTGAGAAAGAGCTGGTAGGGCGGTCTCCCATGAAGCCTTATGGCAGCCTGGGGTCGGCGGTGATCTCTGCCTCAGCACAAAGCCCGCGTGCTAATGTGTTTCCAGTGGGGACGCGCGGCGTCGCTTTTGCCGGTGACTCACAGAATAACGCGATTGTCCGCAAACTGGCCGTGGCCTACACCCCTGAGAGTGCGCCCGTGTTGTATTACAATCTCGATCTCCGCAATGTCGATGCGGCGGGAGCGGGGAACGGCGCCTATCGTCTCTATCTGGGACAGGGGCCCGGACATTCCGCTGCCGTCGAAATGGGAGTGAGTGCCACGACCTTCTTCGTTAAGAATCATGATCGTTACGAGCCGCTGTGCGAGGTGAAACAGGGGCAGTGGTACAATGTATGGGTCAAACTGGATTTACAGAAAAAAACCTGGTCTGGCGTTTTGTCTGGCGCCGGTCATGCGGTTCCCTTTGAAGGAAAAGGATTCACCACGGGCTGGAGCGGCGTGATTGATACAACGTTTGTGGATAAGTACGGACCGGGTTCGGGGGCCACACCGGCTCACGAAATTGATAATCTGGCGGTCAGTGTGCAGCCGCTGTTGCAGGCCGATGAATCGATCGAAAACGCAGAGTCACTGTCGGCTGAAATACGTCAGTTAGCAGCGACAGTGAAGCAACGCGGGGAACTCCAGCAGCAACTGGAGAAGTCGACTGCCGAGCGGGATGCCTTCCAGCAGGCTGGCCCCCTTTCGAACGTAGATCTGTATTACGGGGCCATTGACGGCGAGAAGCCGGCGGATGTGAATATTCAGATTCGCGGCAATCATGAAAAGCCTGGCGCGGTGGCGGTGCGGCGGAATCTCGAGATCCTGGGAGGGGAACCGCTCCCTCCGGCAGCCGGCAGCGGTCGTTTGCAACTGGCGACCTGGCTGACGGACGAGGAGAACCCCCTGTTTGCGCGGGTGATGGTGAATCGAATCTGGCAGCAGCATTTTGGACGCGGGCTGGTGGGCAGCGAAAACGATTTTGGAAACCGGGGCGAACTGCCCACACACCCTGACCTGCTCGACTGGCTGGCGAGTCGTTTTCGGGAGAGCCGCTGGTCGCTCAAGGCGATGCATCGACTGATGATGAACAGTGCGACCTATCAGCAGTCGAGTGGCTACGATGCCATGGCAGCCGAACGCGATCCAGACGCACGCCTGCTCTGGCGATTTAATCGACGTCGTCTGAGTGCTGAAGAGATCCGGGATGCGATGCTGCTGGTGAGTGGAAATCTGGATGCCACTCCCGGGGACGCCCATCCCTTCCCACCGGTGACAAACTGGAATTATACACAACACAATCCGTTCTACGCGGTTTATCCGACAAACCGCCGCAGTGTGTATTTGATGCAGCAGAGACTGAAGCGGCATCCATTCCTGGCACTGTTTGATGGAGCGGACACGAATGCCAGCACGGCACGTCGCGAATTGACCACTGTCCCCACACAGGCCCTGTACCTGATGAACAGTGAATTCGTGCATCAGCAATCGGAAGTTCTGGCCCGGCGACTGATGAAAGAAGCCCCTGATGCTGAGTCGCGAGTTGAGCTGGCCTGGCAGATCACGATGGGGCGTCCACCTGCTGCTGACCAACTCGCTGAAAATCGGGAGTTTCTCAAACAGTATGCGGCAGCGCTGGGTGAGAGCGGGGTGCCGCCGGAGTCACGCGAAGTGATGGCGTGGAGTGCATTGTCGAGAACGCTGCTGACGCGAAATGAATTTTTGTTTGTAGATTAATGGACGCGGTGGCCGTTTGTGAAATCAGGAAGAAAGTGTGAGTCATGACGAGTGAAACCAGCGAATCGTGGCAGAAGGCAATTCCAACACGCCGGGAGTTTTTGCAGCGTTTTGGCGGCGGGTTCGGTGCTTTGGCGTTGAGTTCCCTGCTGGCTGAAGAGCTGCCGGCAGCGGAGCAGAACGCCAGTCCGCTGGCGCCCCGGCAGCCGCACTTTCCACCACGGGCGAAGCGTGTGATTTTTCTGTATATGACCGGTGGGGTTTCCCACGTTGATTCTTTCGATCACAAGCCGGAGCTGATTGCGAACCACGGCAAGAAAATTACCGTGGATAACTGGCAGGGGAAGACGGGGGAATTTGCCCGTTACCTCAAGCGGCCCAACTGGGAGTTCCGGCCGGGGGGCGAGAGCGGTGTGCAGATCAGTGATCTGTTTCCTCACATTCGTGAGGTGGTCGACGATTTATGTGTGATTCGTTCGCTGAAGTCGGATCATACGAATCACTATGAGAGCACGCTGGGCATGCACTGCGGCTCGTGGACTTTTGCGCGGCCGAGCATCGGTTCCTGGATCAGCTATGGTTTGGGCACGGTCAACCGGAACCTGCCTTCGTTTGTGGTGATTGCACCACACGCGCCATATGCGGGAGCACAGACGTGGGGCAGCGATTTTCTGCCGGGCTGCCATCAGGGGATGCAGATGATTCCAGGCAATGATCCCATTCCGAACATTCACCGTCAGGTGGCGACTTCGAAGTTGCAGGAACTGGAACTGGAACAACTGGCCAGTGCCAACCGGAAGCATCTGGCGAATCGCCCTGCTGATAATGCACTGGAAGCGAGAATTCGCTCGTTCGAGACGGCGTTCGGCATGCAGCGCGAGGCGCCCGAAGCACTGGACCTGTCGGACGAAACGGCAGCGACTTTGAAAATGTACGGGCTGTCTGCAGGACAGAAGACCGGTTTTGGCTGGCAGTGCCTGGTTGCGCGGCGACTGGCCGAGCGCGGCGTGCGATTCATTGAACTGATTGATGTGGGGTCATCGAATAACTGGGACGCGCATGGAGATATGGCGACGCATGGACCGTTGGCCCAAAACGTGGATCAACCGATTGCTGCCTTGATCAGAGATCTCAAGCAGAGGGGCATGCTGGATGAGACCCTCGTCGTCTGGACGACGGAATTCGGACGGACTCCCTATCATGAAAAACCGGATCATGCGGGACGCGAACACCATCACCAGGTCTTTTCGTCCTGGATCGCCGGCGGCGGCATCAAGGGAGGGCTGGCTTATGGTGCCTCTGACGAGTTTGGAATCGATGTCGCGGAAGATCGCGTGCATGTGCATGATTTCCATGCGACGATTCTCCATCAGCTGGGAATCGACCACGAACGCCTCACGTTCCGCCATGCGGGCAGAGACTATCGTCTTACCGATGTGCACGGAGACGTTGTGCAGGATATTCTCGCCTGAGAGCCGTGGTGCTTTTTGAAGCTGATTTTCGAATAGAGGATCGTCAGCTCGCTTTCGAATTATCGCAGTTTGTAATACTTTTTCGGGGCCACCAGCATCAACAGTTTGGGGCCAATGATCAGGTACATAATTAGTGCGCCGACCAGGGCTGAGCCGGCGGCGACGGGCAGGCTGCTGTTTTTCAGGAACAGCGGTCCGATGATGGTGCCGGCGATCAGGCCGATCAGAGGGGAGATCCCGAGGTACCACCAGGTATAGATCGGGGGGACTTTGGTGCGGAGCCGTCTGCGGTAGTCATCCAGCTGCTCTCCGGTGTCGGCCCAGTGGAAGCTGCTCAACGCCCGAGGGCCGCCGCAGTGGGCGCAGACAGTGCCCAGGCAGAGATTGAAGGGGTTGCATAAGCCTTCGAAGTCGCCGCCATTGACCTGGGTCGACTGCTGGCATTTTTCATGGATGTAGACACGTCCTTCGCGCAGGGTATACGAAGCTTTCGCCATCGGGAGCTCACAGAATTCGTGTTGTCAAAGTGGATGGTCATCGGGCTGGAAGAGAGTACTGATGTCGCCCGATGAAACTGGTGTGCCTGCGGACCTTGATTGTAGTCTGCTGCGGGGACGATGTGCCAGTGTCTCTGCGCGTGAGTGGGTTGAAAAAACTTGTTTTCACGCGGTCAAACCTGCAAAATAAAGAGATCAGCAGTCAAAACAGGATGTGTGAATGTGAGCCTGATCAATGCAGAGGTGAACTCGTAACTGGTGCAGTATGCGTTATGAAAAAAATTACCTCTCCTTCTTTGCCGGTGGTTCTACTGGTCCTGTTACTGACGGGAGCTGTTTTCGGGCACTACATCAGTGACTGGTATGCGGATCAAGAGCTGGAACAGTATCGCCTGGCCAGGCATCATCTACGACAGATTCTGATTGGCGTTGAAAACTATTATGAGAAGTACCAGGCTGTGCCCTATCATCCGGCAGGTCCCGATCATGCCCTCTACCTGTTGAAAGATTACGTCGAGATCGAAAACTTTGTTGGTCTGGCTGGCGGGAGGGAAACAGTTCCACCCGCCTGGGATGATACAGAGAAAACAATTCTGAATTCAGGCTGGTACTATTGGAACACGGAAAACGCCGGCATTTATCAAAATCGCAGGATTCTGCTTGCCTCAAAATCAGCGACGCAGAGTTATCAAACTGTGTTGCTGGGATTTCGAGGTGGACTGACGATCGGTGAGGTATTCAACGGGCATCCCGGACGGAGTCTGCTGGGAAATTATTTCACCTCGGACGGTTTTTTCACCGCTTCAATGCCCTTGTTCATTCAATGGGAGGGCAAGTCCGTTCCCGATGGTGTCAGTGGAAGTTCTACCTCCCGGGACAGAAAACTACTCTCCATCAAGGCAGACGATGGTTCGATTCAAATCAACTATCACTATCGGGAGGGACGTCTCACAGAGCGCACGCTTAAATTTGGAAAGTATCAGATCAGCGAAGCGGTTCAGACAGACGAGTTCGGCCGGTTGACAAAAGTCGAAATCAGGCCCGACAACTGGCAAGAACTGTGGGAGGACTTTCTCGATCAAAGACTCGCGACTCAGTGAATGATCTGAGTCACCGCGCATGCAAAGGCCGATGATTCTTTCACCCGGTTAGAATCATCGGCCCTGCTGGTGGGTAGACTTATTATTTTGGCGTCGTGCTGCTCTCTGGTGTGGAGAGCACTGGCTGACGCTTATTCAGATGGTGGTCCGGCACAGCGGATCAGGTGGTCGTGGTCGATGTAAACCACTTCTTTGGTCTGATCGGTGTTCGAGAACGGAATCGGCCAGCCGGAACGGATTGTCTTGTCATAGTACACGGTGCACTTGTAGTGACAGTGGTGCTGACGAGCCGGTCCGACCATCGGGTAGAAGCGGCACTCGCCGATCCGGTCTACGATGGGTTCTACCACCATGCGGACGTTGTTGCGAGTGGTTTCTGCCAGGAACCAGACTCCGCCGCCGGTTTTGTCCGGCAGAGCACGAATCACTTCATCCGGGCTGGGAGGATCGAGACAGAACAGCGGTGCGTGTTCGCCTTCGACGGGATCCAGAATCGGTACTTTATTATACCGTTCTTCTTCCCAGTAGGTGTCTTCGACCAACTGTTGCCAGTAGGCGGTAACTGGGATTAAAGGAGTGGTCCGCCAGAAGACTGCCCCTGTGTAGGCCACGTCAGCAAAGCCTTTCACCAGCGTACAGCCACTGGTACCGATTGTTAACAAGCAGGCACAGCCCAAAAGCAAAGCACGGCTGAATTGCTTCCCGTTTTTGAACATCCTTCTTCCTCCGGGTGAATTGAACGAAGCGATTTGATGTGAGTTGACTTCGTGTTCAGTGTTAGTGAGCGATGAGCTCGATCAGTAGATGTCATGTTCTGCCGATTGGCTTCCTGCCAGATGCAGACAGACTATGACTTCCTATTCTTGTTATCGGACGGTGTGTCCGGGAACCTTGTGAAAATTTACCGGTTTTGACGATTTCGCGGATAAAAACCGCTGTAGTGCCCTGGCGGAGCCGTGTTCAGACTGTGTTCATGTCACAGTGCCAGAAAAAATGCCTTCCAGAAAACGATTTCCGGAAGGCATTTGTATGGTCTGGTCAAACTGATGAGTGACTTACCAGTTCTTGGGATTCATGAACCACCACCAGCGGTCGGTGCGAGGGCGGAAGTTCAGTTTCCATGAGCCATCATCCCATTCGAGCTGAGCCTGACGCCATCCCAGTGGAACCTGAGGATAGGGGTAGAAGGGCCCGATGTAAGGGAAGGCACTGGCTGAATACTGGCTGGGATAAGCTACCTGAGCGTAGTTCGGGTAGTTTGCATAGGTTGGCCAGGCAGTTTCAGGCAGGTGCGGGCTGTTGTAAACATTGTTTGCGACCGGGCCCATACCAGGCTGGGGTGACATCATGGGAGCACCACCAGGACCAGGATTTGGAGCCTGATAATTCATGTAGTTCGTGGGTTGAATCATCGATGTCTGGGGAGCAGAAGCCTGCACCTGCAGACGGTTTTCCACGGCTCTGACACCCGGCACGCTCTGGGCAATCTGGGATGCCATCTGTTTTTCCCGGGGAGATCCGATGGATCCCTGCAGGATGGCGGTGCCGTTCTTGAAGCGGATTTCCACTTCGTGGGCTGAGGCCAGGGCAGGTCCCAGTGCTTTGGCCAGTTGTTCTGCCATCTGCTGGTTACTCACACCGGCACTGCGAGGAGCAGGAGCCTGATGGGAGATGGTCTGCACGTTAGAACGACGGTTTTCCACGGACTGTTCAAACTGAGCCTGTTGCAGTGATCCTTTGAGGAAGGGATCTGCTGAGGCAGAAGCCTGGACAACGTCGTCGGCTCTGCGGAAAGGATTGAGGCTCGATTTCTTCGTCTCAGGAGCCGGTGCAGCAGCCGTTCTACGGGCGTCAGCGGTCACGATCAGACGGTTGTCGACGCGAGAGACGCCGTTAACCCGTGAGATCAGTGCAGTCGCCTGAGCTTTTTGAGCCGCAGTCGGGATTATACCGCTCAGGACTGCAACTCCTTTGTTGTATTCGATTTCCATGTTGTAACCGGTTAACCGGGCTTTTCGCAGAACGTCGGCAATGTCATTGGCGACTTTCTGATTGTTGGAAATTTTGCCCGGGACAGCGGTCGAACTAGACTGTTCAGATTTCTTCGTGAAGAAATCCAAGGGTCCGGCCATTGTGATACCGGGAGTCACCGCCATGATCCCCAGCGTCAAGACCCACTTACGATACCGTTTCATGAACAACTCCGTTCCCAATTGTAGAGAGATAATTGATTTCGTCCATAACATCAGAAGCTCTATCTATCGTCTGGTTCGCACTGTGAGTCATTCCTGCTGCGCAAACGAAACAATGAGATCGATATTCTGATTGATCGGTAATCTGGGTCCGGTTAAATAAGTTATTCTGATTATTTCGATGAAATTGGTTAAATGTTCTCGGGTTCTCTGTGTTTTATTGTTTGTAAGTGTTTGAAATGTAAGGGGATAGTGCTATTTTTCTGAATATGGTTGGATTTGGGAAAATGCGTTCCTGTAGGCCAGCACTGTATCAGGCAGGTCATTCGGGAGCGCAGAGACTGGTACGGGGCCTGGAGTGAGGGGCAGATCCAGGGGTGGGAGAGTCAGGTCCGTGGATTATGTGGTTTCAAAATGAAAAAAATGCGTTCTTCATCCTCTGAGGACTTGTCTATCCATAGTCATTCCAGAAATGAATTGTTATGCTTAGCTTCCAAGGTGTTCCCATTTCAACATATAAATAGAGTTTAATTTTACCAAAGAATCAACAATGGCTCGAAAGTCTCCCAGTCGTCTGGAAATGCGCCGTCAGGCAGAAGCGGCCGAAGCGGAAGAAAAATCATCTCCCAAAAAGAAAGCCACCAAAAAGAAAAAGAAGGCTACTCGGAAGAAGAAGGCTGCGAAAGCCGATGTCCGTCGTCGTCTGGTCTGGGGGGTCTTTACAGGGAGTATGAAGGAAGAGTCACGTTTCCCTTACGATCAGCGGGAGGCAGCGGAAGAGCGGATTGAGCAGCTGCGTGCCAAGAATGCCAAGAAACTGTATTTCATTCAACCGGTCAAAGAGCCCGTCGACGGCGAAACCGTCGTTGCCAAAGTGCCCGTCGATGACGCGGCCGACCTGGACGATGAAGAGTTGGTGACCAATGACGATACAGACGATGATGACACCGACTCCACAGATGATACCGACGATCTGGATGATGTTGATCTGGACGACAGCGATGATGGAGACGACGTAGATGGTGACAGCGATGATGATCTCGACGAAGATCTGGACTGATTTCCGGTTTCCCGCAGTCCCATGAACCGATTACAATAGTCCCCACAGCTCAAGTGAGAGTTGTGGGGATTTTTTTTATGTCTGTACGCATTTGGTCCAGAGGTCAGGTTACTTGAGAAACGCTGTCGCCAATTAGACTGTGCCCAGTTTTACTGTAGCGTCTCCAGGACCATTTGGACCGAGTATATTAAATTGAGAAATGCTATGTTTCAATGCGATGCGCTTTAGAAAGAATCGGATGATGCTCACCCGAAGACGATCCTGGCTGACAATGCGAAACGCTGTTCTGGGAGCCAGTCTGTGCCTCTTGAGGCTGCTGTCTGGCTGCGCCGAGCAACCGGTCCCGGCGGTAGAAACCGAATCCCCACAGCAGCAACAGGCAACTGCAGTGCAGGAAAAGGAGGTCTGGCAGGTGATCTACGTCAACGATCAACGGATCGGATATGCCCGTTCCCAGACCCAACGGGAAGGCCAGGGAGAGAGCCAGATCGTTCAACAGCAGAGCGATTCTTATCTGAAACTGAAGCGGTTCGGCCAGGATTTGAACCTGGAAACGCATCTGCAGACCAAAGAGACTCCCGGCGGCGAATTGCTGTCTTACATGTTTGAAATGCAGAATCCCCCTGCGGGGGCGACTGTGTCTGAGGGTGAGATCCGCGACGGGACACTGCAGATCAAAACCAAAGTTGCTAATCAGGTGAAACAGTCACAGTTGAAATGGGAGTCAACGTTTCATTCTCCCAGCTATATAGAGCAGTTTTTCCAGCAGCATCCAATGCAGCCGGGAGAGGAGCAGTCATTTTCGATGCTGCTGCCAGAATACAATAAAGTCACCAGAGTCGATCTCAAAGCCCGTGAGTATAAACAGACGGAATTATACGGCGGAGCTCAGGCAGAATGCCTGCATGTGGAGATGAACCAGTCGCTGTTGCCGGGGATGACGATCGATTTATATGTCACGCGGGAGGGGAAGATTCCCAAGACGGTGGCCGACTTTCTGGGGTCGGCAATGATTACCTACACGGTCAGTAAAGAGGTGGCTTTAGAAGCGTTGTCCGGCAAGGAGCTGGATCTGGCGGTACAGACGCTGATCAAGGTCAAGCCGATACCCGGTGCCCATCAGACGGAGAAGGTGGTCTACGAGATTACGCTGGCGGATGGCGATCCAACTTCCGTGCTGCCGGAGAGTGAGACCCAGGAAGTGAAAAAGCTGGACGTCCATCGAGCCCGGCTCACCGTACGCAAGGCAGCGGCCCCGCAGGCGTTTCCTGAAGCAAAAGTGGATGCGGAATATCTGCAGCCCACCCAGTTTCTCCAGTCTGACGATCCACGCGTGATCGAACATGCAAAGCAGGCGGTGCAGTCAGAGACCAACCCCTGGAAGCAGGCGGTGTTGATGGAAAAATATGTGCGCGAGCATCTGCGGAAGAAGAACTTTTCGACGGCACTGGCCTCTGCCGCGGAAGTGGCGAAGAATATGGAAGGGGATTGTACGGAACATGCCGTCCTGCTGGCAGCGATGCTGCGAGCCATGAAGCTGCCTTCGCGGGTCGCGGTCGGTCTGGTCTATATTCAGAGCCGGGCCAGCTTCGGCGGGCATATGTGGACCGAAGTCTATCTGGATGGTCGCTGGATTCCCCTGGACGCGACTCTGGGTCAAGGGGGGATTGGTGCAGGCCATATCAAACTGGCTGATTCCAGTCTGTCAGAGAATGCCCCGGCTCCGCTGGCGATCTTTTTACCTATCTTGCAGGCAGTGGGTAAACTCTCGATTGAAGTCGTTGAGACCACTCCCGGTACGACCCGCTGAGTAGAGACGCACCCACAAATCGCATTGTAAGAGTTACATTGGGAAGGAAAAACGCAGGTTTTCCTTTTGCAATTCTTGCAATTTCTGTTGAGTGGAAAAATCCAGTGAAAAAGCGGCCCGATTAATCGCCCTGCAATTCAGGGGTTTGTGGGGAGAATCAACAATATTTGGAATTGTCTCTGCGGTTTTGGCACGGATGCTGCATTATGTCTGCTGTGGGTAAAGAGAGAGACCCATGGAATTTTGAAGAGTTGAGAGACTTCAAAATTCACGAGAGAAGAGAGAGACAATCCCACCGACCCGTGGAGGCGGGTCTGCCCACCCTGGGCCACTCCAAAACATCATCCCCATCTTAGAGCCGAGAGGATTCCCGTGTCCTCTCGGCCCTTTCTTTTTTATAGACACGGAAATCGCTGGCCGAGGGAATCAGACGTCATCGGGCATCGAAGGGAGTTCCCATTCTTCGCCATGTTCGTCTTCGTTTTTCCTGAGTGCGTTGAGGGCGGCCCGTTGTTCGGCTTCTTTCTTGGTAGAACCCCAGGCAGGTTCGTACTGGATCTCGCCGATGATGGCGGTCACTTTGAAAAACTTGGAATGATCGGGGCCTTTTTCGTCGACCAGTTCGTAGATGGGCGTCTGAGAAAACTTCTTTTGTGAGTATTGCTGCAGCAGGCTCTTGTAATTGAATCCATGCACGGAGCGGGAGGCTTTCGAATTTTCGCGCTCGATCAGGGGATCCAGAAACTGGTGCACCGGTTCCATACCGCCATCCAGGTAGATGCCGGCGATGATGGCTTCGAACATGCCAGCCAGCAGCGATTCCGGGAGCGTCTCGGTCATTGCGAGGCCTTTGCCGACGAAGATGAACCGGTCGAGGTCTTTTTCCCGTGCGAGTCGCGTGCAGGTGTTGCGGCTGACTACGGCCGATTTGATGCGGGTGAGTTCTCCTTCCGGCGAATTCGGAAACTGATGGAACAGTTTCTCGCACACCAGCGAACCCAGAATTGCGTCGCCCAGGAATTCGAGGCGTTCATTGGAATCCATGCGGGTTTTGGCGGCAGAAGTATGAGTCAGACAGCATTTCAGCAGTTCGATGTCAGCAAATGCATAACCCAGATTGTGTTGACACTCCTCAAGGAGTTGGTCGATCTCTGCGGGATTGAGATCGTACAGCATGCGCGCCTCCTGTGAATTGCTGGCTTTGAGGAATATCAGGTTGTCAATCATTTCCAGAATCAGATGGGGCCCGCGGAAATCTGAAATGATCTTCCCTAAGTGGTGATATATATTAACATTAGCATAGAAATGAAGAAAATATAAAAATCAGGGATTCGCGGAATTGGTTGAAAAATATTCAGGTTTTCAGGTGTTTTCCTGCCAGGGCAGACCTGATTCAGCGACTGTGTGATGCCGCAAACTGAAATTTTTTTTCAAGCTGTCCCAACAGATTTCCCGCATCGACTCGTAATATAGACAGTCCAACCGCTTGATGAAACGAGTGAAAACTTGAGGTTGTGCACACGACCCGGTCAATGTTGTCCCTCCCGGCCAGCAGCGATCTCCGCCATTTTCCGCCAATTGTTTATTTTTTCCGTGTTCAGGATTTGAGTCAGTTTTCTCATTCAATCCGCATGAAGATGGCCCAAGGCATATCTGAAAGCCATTTCATTTTAGGAGGGTAGTATTAATGAAAGCGTTAACAGGAAATCGAAACTGGATGTTCGCTATTATTGGTAGCGCATGTCTGGTCGGTGCAGCAGTGGGAATGGCCCAGAAGGATGTCTCTTCTGACGTGCCTGTCGCTGCCAACGTTCATGAGTTGTCGAACGTCTTCCGCCAGGTCAGTAAGCGGGCGATGCCTTCGATCGTGTCGATAGAGACTGTCAGCAAAACGTCCCAGGTGGCAGATCAAAAGGTGATGCCGTTTGGTGACAATTCACCATTCAAAGATCTGTTTGAAAATGATCCCCGTTTCAAAGACATGTTGAAGCAGCAGCAGGGTCAGCCCCGTCGTGCTCCCCGTCGGATGGGAACCGGTTCCGGGTTCATTATCAATAAATCCGGTCTGATTATGACCAACTCCCACGTAGTGAATGGGGCCGATGTTGTTAAAGTGGTCCTGAATGACGGCCGTGAATTCACCGCGACCGACATTAAGACAGACCCCCGTTCTGATGTGGCAGTGATTAAGATCGATGCTCCTGATCTGGTTGCGATTCCGCTGGGCGACAGCTCCAAGATGGAAATCGGTGACTGGGTACTGGCAATCGGTAACCCGTTTGGGATCGGGATGAGTGTGACCAACGGTATCATCAGTGCTAAAGGTCGTGGTCCCGGGATCAATGATCGCGAAGACTACCTGCAGACAGACGCTGCCATCAACCCTGGTAACAGTGGTGGTCCGTTGTTGAACCTGCGTGGTGAAGTGATCGGTATCAATACCGCCATCTCCAGCCGCAGCGGTGGATACGATGGTGTCGGATTTGCGATTCCTGTAAATATGGCTCGCTGGGTCTCTGGAGAACTGATCCATCATGGTAAGGTGAAACGTTCCTTCCTGGGCGTAGGCATCCAGCCGATCAGCAATGATCTCTCCAAGTCCTTCGATATCAAAGTCGGACAGGGCGCTATCATCACTCAGGTGATGGAAGGTTCTCCTGCTGCTAAAGCAGACTTGAAGACAGGTGATATCATCCTGAAGTTTGCAGGGAAAGAAGTCTCCGGTCCTCGGAATCTGCAGGGTATCGTAGAAATGCTGGAAGTCGGTGACTCCTACACGATGGAACTGCTGCGGGATGGCAAGCACATCAACAAGCAGGTCACAATGCAGGAAATGCCGAACAGCTTCTCAGTAGCCAAAAATGAGTCTCCCCTGGATGACTCCAGCAAAAAGAAGCAGAAGACCAGCGTTAACGATCTGAAGATTGAAGTTCAGGCCCTGACTAAAGACCTGGCCAGTCAGCTGGGCTACTCGGACGACGTTCACGGGGTGGTGATCACCTCAGTCGAGCCTGGTAGTGCTGCAGAGGAAGCCGGTCTGATGAAAGGCATGATTATTGAAAAGATTGGGACAACTGAAGTGTCTACCATGGATCAGTTCAATCTTGGATTGAAAGAAGCAAAGGACAAAGACAGCGTTCTGCTGCTGGTCCGGAACCACAGTGGTGCCCGCTTCATTGTGGTCCAGAAGTAGTTTTCAGGATTGTACTCTCCTGAAAGGGGTGACTGGTACAAGTCTCTGAGAGACGAGGCTTGTGCCAGCACCAGCAGCGGAAAGAGTCGTCCTCATTGATAATTCCTCACCGCATCGTATGCGGTTCCGCGTTACGTCTCGGTAGTATTCTTGGAGTACTGCCGAGGCGTTTTTTATTGCGCGGTCAGTCCGGACAATTGTCTGATTCAGCTGGTGGGCAGTGCTGCCTTGCTTTCCGTAGGGACTTCTTTCTGAATCTGATCGCTGTTGAAGACGACATCAATCAGCGTCGTCACGCCGCGCTGCGATTTGGGGTTGTAGCCTTTACGGATCTGCACCCGCCAGACCAACTCGCCGGTAAGGGAATCAATCCCTTGTTCATTCGTGGCGATATAGGTTTCAAAACTTTCCCCTGGCGCGAGCTTCTGTGGTGTCGTCTCGCGATTGATGTTCTGACCTTTGAGATTCCATTCCCAGGAAGGGGGCATGTCGTACACGAGGACCCGCTCGCCGTCCGGTTTCTGCTGATCGAGGCGGCAGACAAAGTTATTGGCCCGCAGGGAGTCGGGGGTCTTGCCGGGGACGCGGGAGAGCAGCAGTTTCTGATCTAAAGGTTCGAAGGTCTGATCGTCCGACATGTTTTCGAATTTGAGATAGAGTTTTAAGACGTCGCCCGCAGTATGCTCGCGGGTTTTGCTCGCATCGCCGGTGTAGTGTTCGAATTCCAGCGGTCCGCGGGTCACACGGAGCGGGGTGACCATGACATTGCCAAAGCGTCTTCCCGGACCACCCAGCTGCAGGGTATGACCGGGCGGGAGTTCCGCATTTTCCGGAACCAGTTGCAAGGCAATCTCATCATTCTTAATCGGAGGTTTCAGGTCGGGCAGGCTTTCCAACTGATGGGGATCACCCTGGTACTTTGCATAGAGCAGCATGGCGACCATGATGGTGGCGGCGATCGCGTATGTCAGCGTCAGGGTGAACAGTTTTTTGGGGACGACTTTTTCTTTACGGTAGCTTTGCGGTGCAGGAGCTGCCGGTTCCGGGGTCGCAGGGGTGGACTCGGCAGTCTCGGCCGCTTCCGCTTCAGCCTCAGTCGACTCAGTCTCGGCAGTGGTGGTTTCTGCAGGAGTGGTCGCTTCGCTGCTGGTCTCCTCGGGCGTGGCTGCTGCTTCGGTTGCTTCCGATTCGGAGGTTTCAGCAGCTGAGGTTTCGACCTCTGTGGTCGACTCAGCTTCCGTTTCGGCCACCGTTTCTTCTGTGGCCTCTGATTCCTCGGTGTCAGCTCCGTCGCCACCGGGGAGAAATGCGAAGTTGTTTGCGGGCGGGGCAGTTTCCTCCGGTGTTGACTCACCAGCGTTGCCGCCTGGGAGGAAGGAGAATGGGGAAGCGGCTTCTGATTCCGCGGGAGTCGCCTCAGTGTCGGTCTCTTCAACTGCTGCTGCAGCTTCCTCTGTTGTTGCTTCCGCAGTTTCAGACGGCGTCTCTTCTACTTGTTCTTCTGTGGCTTCTGGTTCGGTTACCTCTGCCGGTTCTTTGTCAGCAGTTTCGTTTGAGCCACCGGGCAGGAAATCGAATTTAGGTGTTTCACGCGTCTCAGTTCTGGGAGGCTGATTACCTTCCGAAAGGAACGCGAAGGGAGAGGCTTCTTCGGTATCGGCATCTGCTGCTTCTACGGTGGCTTCCTCAGCAGGTGGTGCCGCAGCTTCCGTCGGTGTCTCTTCGGCTGGTTCGTCTGTGACCTCTGGTTCGGTTACCTCTGCTGATTCGTTTTCGGCAGATTCGTTTTCGGCAGATTCGCTTGAACCACCGGGGAGGAAATCGAATTTGGGTGTTTCGCGTGTTTCGGCTTTCGGGGCCTGATGACCCCCGGGAAGAAAGTCAAAGGGGGAGGCTGCTTTCGTTTCTTCGCCCGTTTCAGTGGTCGCTGCTTCAGCCTCAGGGGACTCAGCTGATTCTGGTGTGGCCTCTGGCTCCTCGTCTGTTTCCATGGAGACCAGGAGAGCCTCACTCGTTTCAGGATCGATCTGCAGATGTACCTGACAGAGCGGGCAGGCGACGACTTCGCCGGCTTCTTCGATTTGGATGGAACCTCCACAGGCGGGGCAGGCAACTTCAATACTCATCCATTTCTCCGATTGATGATAGACGCGTTGATGATATCTCGGGCATGGGCAGGACTGGCGGTAGTGAGGTCATCACCAGAAATTTCTGGCGGGCAGACGTATGTGATCTGGTGACGGGTATGAGCACTCAGAGGAGATCCTGCGATAACTGTCTCCAGTCTATTCTGTCCTGAGTCTGGTACCGAAGCAAGTTTGATTGCCAGTCAAAGGGGACAAAAGATAAAACAGGCACGCTTGTCCATTTCTGGATCTGTTCGGCATTGGAGAGGCGGGATTCATCACTGAGTTCAGGATCGACGTCGTTCAGGATCAGTCCGGCGATGGTCAGGCCGCGCTGCTGGAGGACTTCGATGGTGAGCAGGCTGTGATTGATGGTTCCCAGGCCGGCCCGGGCCACAATCAGCAGTGGATATTGCAGCTTCTCAGCAAAATCCACGATCAACTGCTGAGAAGAGAGGGGGCACAGAACGCCACCGACGCCTTCGACAATCAGAAATTCCACCTGGGATTCCCACCAGCGAACTCCTTCGAGGAGCAGGGTTTCGTCGATCTGCCGCCCCTCTTTTTCCGCGGCGACCGGAGGTGCGAGCGGGGCGTGAAACGTCTGCGGGCAGATCCGTTCGGTCGGAAGTTCAGTCGCACCAATAGCCTGCCGCAGGAGTTCGACATCTTGCCAGCAG
This sequence comes from Gimesia panareensis, assembly GCF_007748155.1. GTDB lineage: Bacteria > Planctomycetota > Planctomycetia > Planctomycetales > Planctomycetaceae > Gimesia > Gimesia panareensis. The sequence continues at coordinate 7,174,576 of NZ_CP037421.1, read as the reverse complement.
GGTTGCCCCGTCGATTCGTCTGCCACACTCCCACTGCACGCCGGTTTATAAACGCCGGTGCGGACCCCTTCAGCGGTCAACTGCCGCGCGATGGCGGCGGAGACAAAGGTTTTACCGACATCCGTATCGGTTCCTACGACCATGAATCCGGGGATCTGTAATGGAAATACGTCCACAATCTGTTTCCTGCAGAGGCGGGCTACTTGTCAGTTTTAGGGGAACTACTGCCGGTCGCTGCTTGCGATCCGCCCTGTTTCGCTTTTATGATTATAGTGTAACGAATGCAAACCGCAGGGGGGGCCCGGTCGGAAATTCAGGCTGATTTGTGTGAGTCCCCCTGACGGGAAGAAACGAATATTCAGTGCTTCTTAATTCTAGATCGTGTTATGAAACGGAAAAAAAGTTCTTCAGGTGGCGCCAGTCTCGATTCGCTGCTGGATACGATGACGAATGTGGTCGGGATTCTGGTCATTATGCTGACGGTGACCCAGCTGGGTGTGGGTGAAGCGGTGGAACGCATTAAAGGGGCGGTCACCGAGGAAGCGATGGAAGAGTCGCAGAAAGAGGTGAAGGAACTCAACGCGAAGCTGGATCTGGAAAAAGAACAGCTGGAAATGATCAAAAAGCTGACGGAGCAGAAAGATAACGTCAACATCGAAGAACAGCAGGCCCTGGCTGAGAAGCTGAAAAAGGAGCTGGAGAAATTAAAAGAGATACGGGTTGATATCGAGAAGCTCAAAAAATCGATCGCCGAACGGGATAAGCAAGTGCAGACGATCGAAAAGTCGATTGTCACCAAGGAGAAAGAGCTGGCGGACATCAAAGCCAAACTGGCGAAAACGCCGGATCCGGGACCGACTCCGAACGCGAAGATTGTGAATCTGCCGAACCCTCGCGATGCCCCCAAAGGGGCCAAGCCCGTCGATTATATCTGCCGACATGGCCGTATCTTACGTGTGGATATCCCACTGCTGCAGCAACTGGCGTATCAGGCGATTGCCCAGAGCCGGATGGTGACTGCGCCCGAGCAGGCGGTCGACTGCGACAAGCTTGAGAAACTGTTCGAGAACAAGAACGTAGGTAACCGGGACTGGCGGATCAAGCTCAAGGCAGTGGGGGGCGTGCCCTACCTGAACCTGGAATTGCGCGAAGGCCGGGGAGACACTGCGGAACGGCTGTCGAAGTCGACGTCGCTGTTTCGTCAGGAGATCCGCAAGATTAACCCGCAGCTGTTTTATCTGAACTTCCGGGTCTGGGCTGACAGCTATGATACTTACCTGGTTGCGCGAAGCTATGCCGATCAGCGGGACCTGATGGCTGGCTGGACCGCCCTGGATCCGAATTCCGACTTTCGCGTGCCCCTGGGCGGGAATTTGAAACTGACCTGTGAAGGTTACAAGCCACCGCCGTCGCAGCCCAAAGCGCCGGAGCCCGATCTGCCACCTCCCACCAAGCGGGATTTGCCCGGCAGCAAGATCGACTGAGTCCTGCTCAGCAACCTGTCAGATTCTGTAGAGATTCTCACCTGCGTCGGGTGAACGGACTGGAACCGGTAGTCGAATATGCGGTCATTCCTCCAGCCAGGGGATGATTGTAAATCGGACTGAGGTGTTTCCTTTGTTGACAAGGATCTACAAAACCACTGACGGGAAAATTCTACTCTGTTTGCCTGTTTTGTTGCCAGGACTGGCTTTGAGAGACGCTCTATTTTAACTATCCGTTACAGAGTCTGGGGTGGCAGGGAGCGAAAACCATCAATGGATTTTGATCACAGAGTAACTGGAATGTTTTCTTATGCTGTCCTCGGCTGACGGTCGATTCAGTGTTGTGTAGCCCTGAAAAACAGGGTTCTGAGGAATCATCAAGTTCCTGTCTCAACATGAGGTTGAAAAGTCTGTGGTCGTAGAATCTTCCCCCCAGTATTCTCTGGAAATTGTCAAAGGGAAAACTCGGTTTCCCGTCCGGCCTCTGCAGGGGGACCGTCTGACGATTGGTGCAGGCACCTGCTGTGGTCTGCAGATTTCCGGTCAGTCCATGCCGATCCTGCATACGGTGATCCACATCGAAGCGGGTGAAGTCGCGATCGAGGCGATTGCTCCTCAACCCAGACTATTACTGAATGGGATTCCGCATCACACGTCGGTACTGTCTGACGGCGATGTGATTACGATCGGCCCCATTGAATTCGTGTTTCGACAGGTATCTTCCCAGTCAGCCATGAGCATTTCCCGCGCAGGATTATCTGGCTCGCCTTCAGAGACGAGCGCTCCCATCACCCCAGATAAAAGAGATCACTCAATGACGAATGAAACAAGTCTCAAGGAACTGTCCGCTTCTGAACTGGTCGACCTGATCGAGCAGGATTTTCAGATGATCGAACAGTACGAATCCCGGAGAGAGCAGGGGGCCGCTGCCCTGTTGTCGCGGGTCAATCAACTGAAAGATGAGCAGGAGCTTGAGCAGGATAACCTGTCTGTCGAAGAGCAGTCGAGCTTAATGGCCGATCTCGAAACGATGATGGAAGAACTGACGAAGTTCTCTGCCGAGCTGCAGCAGCGAGCCGATCAACTGACCAGTCGCGAGCGTCAGTACGAAGCAGCTGCCGCCTCCCTGCTGGAAACACAGGAAAAGCTGTCCTCCCAACTGGACCAGACCCTGGATCACGTCGGTTCGCTCCGCCACGATCAGGAGGAGGATGGTGGATCACAACGGGCCATCGCCTGAGGAAACACGTTTATTGCGATTAAATCCTGTGTGCAGTCCAGTGATCTGGCTCACACAGGATTTTTTCATGCGCTGAGTGTGACAGCAGCGAGACATAAAAAAAGACCGTGCGGTAGCACGGTCTTTGTCAGTTCAGACTATGATCAATCTCCGGAAAAGCGAGGCTCAGGAAGCTTCGCGGAACCGCAGTGACGGTTTTTCGATGGTGACGATCGTATTGGGCAGTACGCTCTTCATCAGCGAGACACTGGCGCCAATCACGGAGTCGTGACCGATGACGGTATCGCCACCCAGGATGGTGGCATTCGCGTAGATGACCACGCCCCGTTCGATGGTGGGATGACGCTTCTGTTCGCGGATGATGCGGCCTTCCGAGTCTTTGGGAAAGCTGAGAGCCCCCAGGGTGACCCCCTGGTAGACCTTCACATTTTCGGCGATTTCACAGGTCTCTCCAATCACGACCCCGGTTCCGTGGTCAATGAAGAAGGAGTGGCCAATAGTCGCACCGGGGTGAATGTCGATCCCGGTCTGCGAGTGTGCCCACTCCGAGAGCATCCGGGGGATAATGGGTACCTCCAGCTTATAAAGTTCATGAGCGAGCCGATAAACGGTGATCGCTTCCAGGCCGGGGTAGCAGAAAATGATTTCGTCGAAGCAGGTCGCTGCCGGGTCGCCGTCGAGGGCCGCCTGGACATCGGTGGCCAGGGCGCGACGGATTTCCGGAATGGTTTCCAGGAACTGGATGGTTTTCTTCTGACCTTCCGCTTCGAAGTCGATCTGCTGCAGTTTTTCGCAGTCGGCTCCATGTTTCTGCACGTGCTGGTGCCGCATCGCCCGACCGATCTGCACGGTGAGAATGTCATGCAGGGAATCGATGATGTTACCCACGTGGTAAGTCACGTTGCTCATGTGCAGGTTCTGGCGACGGCTGTAGCCGGGGAAGATGATGTCTTTCAGTTCCTGGGCGGCTTCAATGACCGCGTCCTGACTGGGCAGGGGACAGTGTCCCAGATGGTGCACGGTGCCAATCTCGTGGTAGGTTTCCACGATCCGGTCGGTTAATTCAGGGAGACGTTCTTTTTGCCGAAAATCCGTAGCCATTTGAATTTTCCTGCCTGTGTATGAGTATCGATTGGATGTGGGATGTCTGATCTCAATCCCCGCTGATCAGGACACACCATGATCGGTAAAAGTTCTTTAATTTGCCTTAAGTGACAGGCACCATTCCTGAATTTTATGCTCGCCGGCGAAACGACGACAAGTAGACAGAGGAAAAAATGCCGCTTAGTCTCAAATCGGCGTCCGGCTCGGGTGAAATTGAGTATTTCTTACAATCCCTATATCCAGATCAGCTAATCCTGATGCTTTGACGGAATTCCCTCCCAGTCAGGCACAAGGTCATTTCTTTTCGCGCGGCCGATGATTCGGAAACACTTTCCTGTAAGTGATTCCTGTGCAACACGATAGAGCGTCGTTTTTGTCAGTTTACCCAATCTGAACTCAGGCAAACATTTCAATGCCTGTTGTACGAGGAGCCGATAAAAAACAGAGAAGGGCGGCTGTTGTCCTTCGTATCTTAAGCAGGCACGCGACGAATACTCTTTCACAGGGGCACATTGTGAACCATTCCACCCGATCACTTCGCTGGCTCACGCCGACAATCCGTCGGGAACGGAATGAATGGGAGGCCTTTTGTGCCCGCATCAATGACGGGAAACTGCTGGAAAACAGTGCGACTTCGCTGCGTGCGTTGAAGGATCAGTTTCGAGAACTGGAGCAACAGAACCGGGAACTGAAAATCCCTGAACTGCACCAGGAGCTGAAACAGCTGCAGGCCCGGGTGAATGTCATCCTGCAGCGGTGCCGCCTCTATCTGGATACGACAGCGGTCCGCTCGCTTGCGGAAACACAACTGCCCCACCTGGAACGGATTCTGGACTTTGTGCAGACCGAGCAGGTCTACCTCCGCCGCCAGTTACTCCTGTCGCAGACCACGGTGCACTATCTCAAACAGTTACTGACCGCAGCAGAGGATATCTGGACGCAGTCGTACTGCAACCCGAACTATCTGCTGAATCTGATTCGCAAGATTAAACACGACGATGCGCACCTGAATGATCCGGGCGATCTGCTGTTTCTGTCTCTGAGAGATATGGAAGCAGTGGCACAGAACCAGATCTCCCATCCGGACCTGGGGATTTATCTTCGCGGCCTGGAAGTGGCACGGTGCAGTTATTATGTGAGTCGCCAGATACCAGAATGGCGCGAGAGCTGTGATCTGCTGATGATGGCGGGAATGCTGCATGACCTGGGCTGGCTGATGTTGAATCCAAAACTGGCGAACAAAGCCGACGGGAAAGATGCACAGCGGAATGACGAACGGGGAGAACATCCCATTCTGGGAGCTGCTCTGCTGGGAGGCCTGCGAGGCTTTCCGGGAGACTCGTACCTGACGGAAGTGGTGGCGCAGCATCACGAGCGTCTGGACGGGACTGGCTATCCGCGACGCCTGCATACCTATCACCTGGGCGAACATTCGCGGCGGATGGGAGTCATCTGCCGCTACCTGGAATTGAAAAACGATCGACGTGAACTGACGGCGGACGGCATCCGGACCTGCGACGGCGAAGAGCTGGCCTTTGGAGCGGCGTTGCAGCTGTATCGTGAAACACTGCAGGGAGAATGGGATCCGACGGTCGCAGACCAACTGTTTCGGGCACTGGATGCCAACCTGCCCGAAGAACTCCGGGAGTCGGATCGGCACAATGATCCGTTTTCGTTGAAACGTTTTCAAAACTACCGGCCTGATGAGGCGCATGCTGAGATGACGCCGCCCCATTTTTCCCTGGAACGGGAGTCCCGTTCGAACAGATCTGTTACCGATCGCCAGACTGAGAAATGACACGCAAAAAGAACGCACCTGCTGAGACAATGGCTCTGGAGAGTGACAGCTACTGGTTTGAAGCCCGGCAGCCGCTGGTCTGCCTGGTATTTCTGACGCCGCTGCTGTTGATCTATGAACTGGGGGTTCTCTCGATGGGAGGGAGCCAGCCGGAACTGATTCGCAATGGCGCTGACTACTGGATGCGGAACTGGCTCTCACAGCTGGGGCTGACGCAGACCTTTCTGCTCCCCTGTCTGATTGTGGGAACACTGCTGGTCTGGCATCTGTGCTGCAAGCATCCGTGGAAAGTCTCTGCGGAGACCCTGATCGGGATGTTCGCCGAGAGTCTGTTGTTTGCTTTCTGTCTGATCGTTTTGGGACAGGTGCAGGATCTGGTGTTTCAGCAGTTACCCTCGCCGGTAATGATGTTCATCGAACGGGAGTCGGCTTCGCGGGTGGTCAGCTTTGTCGGGGCGGGCGTGTATGAAGAAGTGATGTTTCGGCTGTTACTGCTGCCGATCTGTTATCTGCTGTTTCGGGCGATGCTGCTGCAGGCCCGCTGGTCTGCAGTCCTGGCGATTATTTCTACCAGTCTGATCTTCTCGCTGGCGCATTACATCGGTGCATCCGGCGATCAGTTTTCCGTTTTCAGCTTTACGTTCCGCACGGTGGCAGGACTGTTTTTTGCCGGCCTGTTTTTTCTGCGGGGCTTTGGCATCACTGTCGGCGCGCATGCGACCTACGATATTATCGTGGGGGTGATGATGCTGGAGACCACCGCCTGATCCAAAGCGCTGCCCGTCGGTTTACCAGAAGCCGTAGTAGCTGCCCCGCCCATAACCGACGTTGAAGCCGGACTGGTAGACAATACTCTGATAGAGCGTGGGCCGATACGGCCAGATGCCGCAATAGGGACCGTAATACCCGCCGAAATAGCCGGGGTAGTAGGACCAGGGGGTCGCGTAATACGAGCCCCAGTAGGGCGTGTAACTTCCCCAGAGCGGAGCATAGCTGCCCATCCCGCCCCAGACACTGTAGCTGCCGTAGCCCGGGTAATACGAACTGGTCACACCCGAGAAGGGGGAACAGTAACAGGATGAGTAAGCTCCCCAGGCACCGCAGAAGGGCCGGTAATAGTAGTTGGAGTTATACCCGTTCGAGAAACCATAATAGGAGATACTGGTGCGCGGATAGTAATTATAGCCGTAGTACCAGGGGCGATAGTAGCGGTAGCCGTAGGCAAAGGAAGAGTAGGGCCGGTAGCGGTAGGTATAGCGACGTCCGCCATAACCGTAGAACGTGGAACGGGCCACGGGGGGATAGGGACGCCAGGAAGTGGCGTTGTACCGATAGCCGTTGTACCCGTAACCGTTATAGTGCGTGCGGTGATATTGCGTGTAAGCAGAAGACGAATAGGGACTGCGGTGATACGAGTGGCTGCCTCGGTGGGCGGCTGCGGCAGGAGTCGCGCCGAACAAAACGACCAGGCAGAAGAGCGCACAGAGCCCCTGCAGCGTGTGTCGAGAAAACAGTTGACCTCTTATCATGATTTCGGTTCCCCCGTCATCCATGACGTTGATCAGGCTGATCCCTTAGTGTGATGATTCAAAACTCAAACAGGGACTGCGTCTTCACCACGGCCAGTTCATCGGGGAAAGTATGAAAGGCGTGAATCAGCAGGCTGTCCTGGTTGGCTTCAAAATCGATGATACTCAACGCACCGGGAGTAAGGCGACTTTCGGAGATGAAATGATACGCCAGGTCGGCCCGTTGGGCATCCATCAGATATTCTTCATGTACGTTTTTGAAAATGACATAATCCAGCTCTTCCAACTGGTAACTCACCTGGTAATACATACCGGATTCGAGCCGGACTGATTCCGAACGGCAACCCCGCACCGGTTTTTCCAGCAGTCGTTTCTGGCTCGGGAGTGGGTTCTGAAACGAAGTCAGAATCTCGCAGACCGCGTGGCCTTTATGCTGAATGCTGGCAATGTGCCCGGTTTCGCAGACGCGGATCGTTGCCGCATAGTTCTTCTGCAGGATGTCAATCGCAGCGCAGGTGGTGTAGAGCTCCGGGTGAATCGAGCGCCCAATTAAGCGAAAGATCAGATCATTTACTTTCGGTCTGGCGGAACGGACACTCATTTTTATGAATCCAGTAATTGGAACTGTCTGTCATATAAACACTTAACATCAGAGACTGTCAGTGCGCCTGGCAGGACCGGGGTGGTCTGAACTCTGAATGATTCGATTCTAAGCGATCGGCAGACCAAATCCAAACATGCATTACCAAGAAATTCAAAGTCACCTCGAATTTTGATAAAGCCTGCTTTGGAATTGACTTTGCCCGCGAACAGGTTCTTCCATTTGACGTTTGTGGCAGAACGGGATTGACTCACGTACAAATGTAATTAAACTTCTGCAATTACACTTGTACTTGAGGGGAGAGGTATGACGGAACGGCCCGCATTATCAAAAGGCGAACTGGAAGTGGCTCGCGCCCTGTGGGACCTGAAACAGGCGACGGTCCGCGAGGTATTTGAAACGTTCCCCGAGTCGCGGGGGATCGATTTCACGACAGTGCAAACCTATCTGCGTCGACTGGAGCAGAAAGGTTATATCAAGGCCCGACTCGACGGGCGAACGCGTGTGTACTCGCCGCGGGTCAAGCCCCGCACCGTGATTCGCGAAACGGTCGACGATCTGGTTGACCGCCTGTTTGCCGGTGAGACCTTCCCGCTGATGCAACATCTGATCGAAGATCGTAACGTCAGCCGCGAAGACCTGGACGCCTTAAAATCATTACTGGATCAGTTAACGGAGGAACGGGATGATGAGCATCAATCCTGAGTGGTCTTACCTGATCTGGCAGCAGGTCTGGCAATGTACGCTGCTGGCACTGGTGGTCTGGCTGATCTGCAGACTGGTTCGCATCCGCCGGGCGCACCTGACGTACCTGTTATGGCTGGTGGTGCTGCTCAAATTTGTCACACCGCCCCTGTGGAGCAGTTCCAGTGGTCTGTTCTGCTGGATGCAGAGTGGTCTGACCGAGGAAGTGGTACAAAATAGTGCTGCTCAGCAAACCGATTCGCTGACCCGCACTGAGTGGATTCGTCGCTTGATTGGAGACGATGTGGATCAGCTGCCGGAAGCCCAGCGGGCTTCGGTAGAAGTGACGATTCACGATCCGCAGGATCGGTCGACGGAGGCAATGGCAGCGCATTCCCGGCAGGACATTGCGACAGAAGCAGCGACAGCAGCTTCCTCGATTCGTCGCAGTCCGCGTATGTCCTGGTTGACGGTGGGGCTCTGGTTCTGGACGGGAATGGCGGTTTTGATTGCGACGGTGATGCTGATCCGTTTTCTGTGCTGCTGGCAGACGATTCGCCGCGCCGGTGTCGTGAACTCTCCCGAGCTGGATGAACTGTTGGTGCGACTGTGCGGTGAACTGGGATTGAAACGCCGGATACGACTGGTAGTGACACACAGCCGGATAGGACCGGCGGTGATCGGACTGTTCCGTCCGACGATTCTGTTGCCGACTGCGATTGCAGAATCACGAACGCCGGAGGAACTGAAGCCGATCCTGGCGCACGAGCTGATTCACATCCGCCGAGGCGATTTATGGATCGGGCTGTTACAGCTGCTGGCGTCGATCGTGTGGTGGTTTCATCCACTGGTCTGGCTGACAGGCCGACGATTGAAGTTCGAAATGGAGCAGTGCTGCGACGAAGAAGTGCTGGCAGAGCTGAAGTGTGACCCGCGTCGGTATGCAGGCGCGCTGCTGGAGATTCTGGAGTTAAAACAGACGTTAAAGACCGTACCTATGGTGCCGGGCGTCCGTCCGGTAGAAATTACTTCAAAACGCATGGAGCGCATTATGAGACTGGGACAGGGAAGTCAAAAACGCACCCCCTGGTGGTGCTGGGTGGTGTTTGTCACGCTGGCAGCAGTGGTGCTGCCGGGCGCTGCGTTTGTGGTGAGTGCCGGGGATGAGGATTCTGAGCGGACGGTGACGAAAACTGTGCCGACGGAAGTCGTGCACGCCGTCAAGCCGACAGCAGAAGCGCAGCGTTCGTCCAAGTCGGAGGTCGGATCCGATAAACCTTATATCAGACCTGTACCGTTACTTTCACAGGAAATTGATATTCCGAAACTGGTCATCAACAGCAGTCGACGGCACACGCATTCCATTGATGATCTGCTGGCTCGTGCGAGAAATGTGGCGGGCGTCATGCGGGCTAATGACTTTCTGATCGACCAGATCAGGCTGCGGATCGCGGAACTGCCCGAGGTGGAAGCAGAGAGTCCAGGTTCACACTACGACATTTCCACTCCGTTCTATTTTGAAACGCTGCAAATACCGATACGGGATGAACGTAAGCAGTACCGGATCCGAAAAATGAGCGGTGTGATGATCAAGGATGATCAACTGGAAGTATTTTCTGCCAACCGGGCATACCACCGGCGCGTGGAACAGGTTCTGGCAGAACTGAGACAGAATAAATTTACAAAGCTCAAGATAACGACGACGCTGGTTTCGGTTTCGGAACGGTTTCTGCAGGATCATCTGCTGAAACGCAAGTCGATGAAGGTATTTACCCGCAAACAGAGTGTGAAGAAGCAGTATCTGGATTTACGGAATGTGATCTGGAATGAGCCGGAGCAGGTCAGTTATGACTATCTGGTGTGTGATGTGTTGGATCAGGAACGGAGTCGGGATTTCATGATGAAGTTTCTCTCGACTCCCGAGGCGAAAGTGGTATTTGTGCCCCCGGTCTCCCTGGAATGCAAGCAGTCGGCGACGATCGCCAGCAAAATCGGACTGCTTAAAGGACAGGACGCCAATTCGCTCTGGTGGAACACCGGCGAAGGGGGCTATGGCGTCAGCATTGATCTGCAGACGCGGATGTCCGATCGCAGCGGTGCCGTCCGGCGTGACATGCTCAATTATCAGATGACTTTTTACCAGGTTGACGGCGAGACCCGGCTTAAAACCGACCAGGAGGTGACAGAGCGACCGGCGCCGCTGATCAGTCAGCAAGTTTATAAAGATGCGATGCTGTTAAAGCCGGGCGAGACGCTGCTGGCCGGTGGGTTTCCGATCGCGTCGCCAGCTCGTGAAGAGAAACGGGTGCTGCTGGTGATGCTGCAGGCGGAGCGGGAGAGTGTGGAACAGAAGCCTGAATCTGAGCTGCTTATGCTGGGAGAGGGCGTCAACAGCGATGCGGGGGTGACCGGTCACATACAGCTGGATCAATCCAATTTTAAAGACACTCTGGTGACTGAATGCTATCCGGTGGCGGACCTGGTGGTGCCGATTCCCCGGCATGTGATTGTGGGGGCGAAAGATCAGCAGGTCAAAGCAGAGCCGCCCCGGTTTGACGCCTTGATCGAACTGATTCAGCAGAATGTGACCCCGGAGGCGTGGGAAAAAGAAGGTCCCACGATCAGGGCTTTTGAGAAGGATCTGTCGCTGGTGATTCGCGCGAAGCACTCCACTCACGATCAGATTGCGGAGCTGATATCCCGGATCAGGGCGGTTCACGATCAGATGATCCCGGTCGACTTCAGGATTTTTACGACAGAAGATGTGCAGAAATGGTATGAGTATTGGGATCACTCAGATTCGGCTGAGCAGAAGCAGTTTTCACAGAAGCTGCGCGGGGAGGATCTCAATCAGGGAGTGTTAATCTCGGCTTCCGAAGCGGCAATGATTCAGGATCTGGTCAGGCAACCTGGTTTGATCGGGTTGAAACTATATGGCGTCAAGCTGGCGTTATTTAACCGACAGTCAGCCGGGTTTGAACTGAGCAGAAAGTTTCATGAGGGGCTTCCCGGTGACAGTCGCATTCAGTTCCGACCGGTGATCAAGTCGGAGGATCAGATTCAGCTTTCGATGATGATCAATGCCACACAGAGTGACGATCCGCTGTCGAATTTCAAGAGCATGACCATTCCCATGGGGAAGAAGATGCTGGTGGATGTGACTGATCAGTTGCTGGGGCAGGAAACGCCGTTGCTGCCTTACGAACTGATCAACCAAGGCAAGACGGGGACTCGTTATTTCATGATCGTGTCACCGGGCAAGAAAATCACGATGTCAGAGTCTTTCAAAACTCCCCTCACTCCTCCGTCCCGCTGACGTTGAACAGCAGGCTCTGGCCGTCGGGAGTGAAGCAGACGTCGCCGATGATGTCGCCGTTGACTTTGATGTCGATTGGCGCGGGGGCTTTGTCTTCGGCGGGATTGAACTGCAGGAACTGTCTGGGTTTGGCCCCCTGGGCGAAGACGATGCGGTCTCCCTGCGGATCCCAGGCCATGTCGGCATAAGGGGCTTTATCACTGTTGAAGTGCACCTTATAACCGGCGTCTTTGCCGGCAGCGTTGATTGTAGCGATGTCGAAGGTGCCGTTGTCTGACCTGCGGCCTTTGAAGCAGAGCCAGTTGCTGTCGGGCGACCAGGCCATGTTCCAGTAGATGCTGTTGTAGGGTGCATCGCCCAGGGAGAAGAGGCTGATTTTTGTGCCTTCGATTAGATCATAGACCTGGATGGTGACGCCCCCGGGGCCGTAAAAGGTGTAGGCGATCTTTCTGCCATCCGGGGACCACTGTGCGCCCCAGCTATCCGGGACGATCAGTTCCCGCTTGGTGCCGTCTGTGTGCATCAGGGCTGCGCCTCGTGGTGAAATGCTGGAGCAGGCAATGCGGTTTCCGGCGGGTGACCAGCTGGGCATGACGCCTGAGCCGATCGCGTTCAACTGGCTGCCATCCGCGTTACAGACCATGACCTTACCGTCCGAGAACGATTCTCCCTGCTGTGATTTACGACCGTCAAAGGCGAACTTCGTTCCGTCGGGAGAGAAGACCGGAGAGCCGGCGGTATGGTATTCACCGGGGACAAGGAACAGTTTCGCTGTGCCTCCCTCAGGTGAGACCTGATAAAAACGCACGCGTTTGACGTTCGTTTTTTCGTCCGCGTAGCTGGAGAGACCAGCCTGGCAGATGAAGCCGATCGTACAGATGAGTGTCAGCAGTTGGGGAAAGGAGTGCATATGATTCTCTCTGTGGTTACAGGGTTTGGCAGATAAGAAGGCTCTCGCTATTTATCGCGGGCGTTGAACAGCAGCCGCTGACCATCCGGGGCAAAGCTGAGGTCGCCGTTGATGTTACCATCGATTGTGATATCCAGCGGCGTGGGCGGCTTGTCCTCTGCGGGATTGAAGTGCAGCAACTGACGCGGCGAGGTGGGGGAGCCGAAGACGATCATATCTCCCTGGGGCGACCAGGCCATGTCCTGATAGGGGGAGCGTTTGCTGTTGAAATGCACTTTGTAGCCCGCTTTACTGCCGGCGGTATTGATGGTGAGGACGTCGTAGGTGCTGTCATCCGACCGACGCCCCACGATACAGATCCAGTTGCTGTCGGGGGACCAGGTCGAGTTCCAGTAGAAGCGGGAGTAGGGGCTTTCGCCGGGGGGAAAGAGGTTGGTCGTCGTGTCTTCGATCAGATTGTAAACACGAATGTTGTTCCCTGATGTGTAGGAGATGCGGGTACCGTCGGGTGACCATTGCCCGCCCCAGCCTGACTCTGCGATGATTTTCTCGTTTGTGCCATCCACATTAATCACGGCCACACTGTAGGGAGGTTTTGAGAAGGCAAGGCGATTTCCGCCGGGTGACCAGCTGGGCATCGCACCAGGGCCGAGGACTTTAAAGTCGGAACCGTCGGCATTGACGACCATGAGGCGTACGTTGGAGAAGCTTTCCCCTTCCTGGGACTTCCAGCCGTCAAACGCGAGCTTCTGACCGTCGGGCGAGAAGGCAGGCGAGCCGGTGTTGTAATAATCTTCCGCGAAGAAAAAGACTTTGGGATCTTTTCCTTCAGGGGTTGCGATATAAAACCGGGTGCGGTTGACCTTTTTTTCCTGTGCGTGGCTGTCTGCGACTTGAGCCACGGTCAGCAGGAGGCAGATCAGGGAACTGGTGACTGCGAGCGTTGTTAATTTCATCTTCAATCCTTTTTGACAGCACGATGGTCATTTTATCAGTCAGAGGGGTGTTCAACTGTTATAGCATTTCCACCGAGTGGTTCAACGAAAATATTTCAGTTCGTGATGTCCGTACCAGGGAGAGTGAGTCTGTCTGCGGAACAAGAGAGCGGTTCTGTGCGAAATCTCAAGCCCAGTTTTTGAACTAAGTGGCGATTTAAAATAGTTTTGCAGAAAGGAATGAGCTCGGGTTGAGGTCTGAAACTGATCAAAGTAGCCTGATGTACTAGAACGCGTCGTATTTAAACATAGCGTTTCTCAATTTAATATACTCGGTCCAAATGGTCCTGGAGACGCTACAGTAAAACTGGACACAGTCTAGAGGTCTGCGAGGTGAAGTGCGGGCCGGATCTTTTTTTAATTCAGGAGTTGCTTGATGAAGAATTCCAGTTTTGTGAATCGTGAGCTGATCTGCACGACGTTCATCGTATTCGTCGTGAGCGGGATCGCCGCATGGGCCGCCAGTAGCAAGACTGTGCCGGATGCAGAATATGCCAAATCAACCGTCGACTTCGGGATCGTGGTCAGCGACCTGGAAAAGTCACGCGACTTTTACAAGCATGCACTGGGTATGCAGGAACGCGAGATGTTCGAAGTGACTCCCGAAATGGGAGGCGACTCGGGGCTCTCCGATTACCAGTCTTTTAAAGTGTATCCCATGGTACTGGGGAACGATAAGACCGCGACCAATGTCAAGCTGATGCAGTTCGAGAAGGCACCGGGTAAGCAGGTGGATAACTCCTTTATCCACTCTTCACTGGGCGTGAGTTACCTGACGCTCTACGTGAAAGACATGAATGCCGCCCTGGAGCGGGCGAAAGCATACGGCGTCAAGCCGATTGCCAAAGGACCGATTTCGCTGCCGGAAGGTTTTCCTAAAGGAATTTACCTGGCACTGGTTCGCGATCCCGACGGCAACCTGATCGAACTGGTCGGCCCGAAAAAATAACGAGCCTCCCGGTTCCAGACGAATCATTGATGATGACACTCAAGCGGGTGTCATCATTTTTTTGTGCTCATGCCGTACTTCTTCATTTTGTTGTACAGCGTGACCCGGCTGATGCCCAGTGTCTTGGCCGTGTTGGTTCGGCTGTAGTTGTTCTTGAAGAGTGCCTGCTCGATCAGTTCCTTCTCGGTGACCGCGACCTGATCGCCCAGTCGTTCGGAATCATTCTGTTTCTGATGACCGAGGACGACGGAAGGATCGTTGGTTGGTCCGACCTGTCCCATCAGAATGTGCGAAGGCAGATTCTCTTTGCGTAAGATTCCGTCGCGGCAGTAAATCACGGCTCGCCGAATGACGTTTTCCAGTTCACGCACATTGCCGGGCCAGGGATAGGAGTGCAGAGCATCCAGGAACGCGTCATCGATGTGTTCAATGACGATTTGATGTTTCGTCGACATCTGCTTGACGAATCCGTGTGCCAGGGTGATGATGTCCGACTTCCGCCGTCTCAGAGGCAGGACGTCGAACTTCAGCATGTTGAGTCGATAGTAAAGGTCGGGCCGGAACTTGCCCTGTTCGACCAGCGGCTGCAGATCCATGTTGCTGGCAACGACCAGACGGGCCTGATTGACGTGGGTCTTGTTAGAGCCGATCGGTTCGAATTCGCCGGTCTCAATGACCCGCAGTAATTTGACCTGCTGCTCAGGTCCGAGGACGTCGATTTCGTCGAGTAGAATCGTACCCCGTCCCGCAGCGAGGAACTTGCCTTCCTTGTCGGCGTGAGCACTGGTAAATGCCCCCCGAACGTGGCCGAACAGTTCGCTTTCGATCAGGTCATTGGGGAGCGCCCCGCAGGCCACGTTCAGAAACGGTTCGTCTCGTCGAGGAGAGACTTCGTGGATCAGCCGCGAAAGGTAGGTTTTACCGGCTCCAGTTTCTCCAATGAGCAATACGGTGACATCGTGTTGTGCCGCGATCTCCAGTTCATTAAGCATGATTTTCATTTCATGCGAGTTGGTTTCGAAGCGCCGGGTGATGCCGTGCAGAATTGTAGAATCGGATTCGAGGTGAACTTCATCCCCTGCCTGATGCCGCTGTGAACCGCCCGCTTTTCCGGCGCTGGAGCTTGTGCCCGTTGAGGGAGCAGCATGGCTTGCTGTATTCAGCGACATGGTTTCACTGACCAGAACCTCTTCTTCCGGGCTCAACAATGAGTCGATATCGAGCAGCAACTCTGCTTCACTGGCGAAGCCTTTGATGTGATGCAGTTTGCTGCAGGCAGCGCGGCGTTCGAGGATTTCCGGGCATTCCTCTTCGGTGAGCATGATGAGTTCTGTTTCAGGAGCGGTAGTCTCAATCCGTTCGAGTAGATGATCTTCCTGATGACCGCCTGAAATCAGGAACCGCAGATCGACGAGGATCGAATCGATATCCTGTTCCTGGCAGTTGGCCAGACAGTCTTCCAGAGTACTGCAGATGATCAAATGAAATGTTTTTTTGAAATGCGCCAGAATCTGTTGCTTAAGGACCGTGTCGCGTGTGACCAGAATCAGTGTAGGCAGTTCCATAATGACTTTCTCTTTTCCAGATGACCAGGTGGTAACTCAGGATGAAGGGCTTCGATCAGATATCAACACCGTGAGTGTTTCTGAGCGAAGTGCTTCTGTTTTTAAACAAATGGAGTGCCAGACTGTTAAGGATTTCAGACGTACTCTGTTTAAGTGACTGATGAGAAACAGGTTGGGGAAACAGAAACAATTTGACAGGCTGGCGAAAGCAGCGGGGGGCTGTGGTGAAAAGGCATCATGCAGCGCGCGTGTTGTTTTTTAGCCACGGAATCGGGGGGCCGGTTACAGGAGACGTAACGATTCTCCAGGAGGGCAGGGAAATTGGCGGGGGCCTGCTATTGGATCACAATTTACGGCTTGTTAAACTTCAGAAACAGGGAGTTTTTTCATAGTCAGTTTCAACGGAGAGGACAGCGCCGTGGCGACCTTTGCAGTCATCTTAGCAGCAGCGGGTAAGAGCAGTCGGTTTCAATCGAAGGGGGCAGAGATCCTGGGATCGGGGCCGCAGAAGAAGCCGTTCATGGATTTGAAAGGACGCGCCGTCTGGGTGCGTTCAGCGGAGATTTTTTCCAACCGCGAGGATGTGAAGCAGCTGATTATTTCGGTGGCCCCGGATGATATCGACTGGTTCAAACAGAAGTTCCGTCCGAACCTGGCTTTTATGGAAATCGAAATTGTGCCCGGCGGTGCCGAGCGGGCGGACTCGGTCCAGAACGCACTGGCGCGGGTCAAATCGGACATCGATTATGTGGCGATTCACGATGCGGCCCGTCCATTAATTACCGATAAGTGGGTCGGCGAACTGTTTGAGGCGGCAGAGAAACACCAGGCGGTGATTCCCGCGGTGCGTGTCTCCAGTACGCTGAAGCGGGCGGGTAAGGATCGGAAAATTCAGGAGACGGTCGACCGAGCTGATCTCTGGGCAGCGCAGACGCCGCAGGTCTTTCAGCGGCAGTTACTGCTCGACGCGTATGCAAAGCGGGGCGATTTCCAGCCGACTGATGAAGCACAACTGGTTGAACACCTGGGGCAGCCGGTGACGATTGTGGAAGGATCGCCCATGAATCAGAAGATCACAACAGCCGCTGATTTCCGGATGGCTGAAGCGCTGGTGAATGCACTGCCTAAGCCGAAAGGGATCCAGGCACTGCATCCCTTTGCGGATGAGGAGCCGCGGGGGATTCTGTAAGTCGACGGGACAAGTTTGATGAATCTTGCGTGAAGGGGGGCTTTCTGTTTGAGGTCACGGATTCATCAGGCTAGACTGAGCTGCAGACTTCCATTTCAACTAAGGATGCCATCATGAGTTCCACTCCCGAAGCTGCAGAGACCCCCGAATCGAAACCCAATTCGCCCAAAAAGAAGGTGAGCACCCAGAGGCGGATCATTTCCTGGATTCTGATTCTGATCCTGCTGGGCGTGGTACTGCTGGAATGGCGGGCGAAAACATCGCAGGCCAAGACATTTGAAAACCTGAATGCCGCCATGGACGAAGCAGGCAAAATGGGAGAAGTCCCCTTCAAAGAGTTTCAGGAAACGATGCTCCAGGGCCAGCCTGCAGAGGAGCTGGATGATTCCGGTGCGATTCTGAAGTTGTACCATTATCGCTGGAACGGAATCTTCAAAACCTATCATTTGCGGATGCTGGTGGATCAGGATGATCAGGTGATCGTGTTTGATACCGCAGCGGAAGGGAATGAGGTGAGTGGCATGCCCCGCATTTCAAAGCAGAAAGTGAGAGAGTTTGTCGAGAAGCAGAAAGCGGAAGTCAAACAGCGAACTCAGCCTGCTGAGAGTAAACCAGAATCGAGCGAAGCCAACTCAGACAACTGAGGGCGCATAAAAAAACGCATCCAAAAGGGGATGCGTTTTTTATTGTATTGTCAGATCTCAGTGATTACTGATTGTTCTGCAGACGGGAGAGACGGGCACGCCGTTCTGCACGTCGTCTGTTTCTTCGGTTTTCATCGCTGGGCTTTTCGTAGTATTCGCGGCGACGCATTTCTTTTTTGATACCAGCGTGTTCAACAATCTTGCGGAACCGTTTGACTGCCTCCTGAATAGATTCGTTTTCTCGTAACCGAAGCTTAACCACTCAAATCACCTTTTCTTTTTCCTGATTTCTGTCAATGTCTGGTACACAGATCCACTTGGTTCGGGATCTACATAAATATCAATCGGTCTCATCAGAGATGAGAATTCAGACGAATTCGACTGTAACGGGTCGCACAAAGGGACCTCGCGCTACAGAGCGGGACCGATAAAGATAACACAACCTCCGGTTTATGCAAAGCCACGCGAGGGATCAGTCTGCAATTTTCACACAAAAAGTGTTCAGACGGCCACTTTTATTCGGCTTTGAGGATTCCCATACGTTCCAGCTTGGACTGGCATTCATCCCGTTCCCGGCTGCGTTTGAGTGCTTTCCAGGTCTCATCCTGCACTTCGAGGAAGAGTTCGGGAGAGAACGGCGGGGCCAGAGAATCGGCGGCCGCCTTAGCCATCAGGCGTTCGATCACCCCTTTATCGAGCCGGGTGAGGAACATGGCGCCCTGGCGGTAGTCTTCAAAGGCTTCCCAGACGACCGGGAAGAGGGGTTTGACGATCTGTTCGCCGATGGCCCGTGAGTATTCCTGAATCTCCCACTGAGCGTGCGAATCCATACGTAAGCTCAGGAAATGAATCAGGTTATGTAAATCGATTTTCCAATAGGCCTCGGTGTAGGTTGCCAGGGGCAGGTCTTTTCGGGCCTGTTCACGGGCGACGCCGGCTTCGAGGCGGGCTTCATAGACCGCACGGGCTTTTTCCTGGAATTCGGTTTCTTCAGCGGTCAGCTGGGTTCCCACATCTTCGGGGAGCGGGGCATCGCTGCCCTGCCGGTTCGAAGTGGCCTGGGTCCGCCATTCGCCGGGAAGGGTGGTCTGGGCCGAATCGATGGCGACCGAATAGCGGGTGCTGTACTCGTTGACGTTGGCGGTCCGGTGCCGAATCCACTGACGCCAGCAGTCCATGGGGACACGGACGAGGAACTTCAATTCTGCCATTTCGAAAGGGGTGCTGTGTCGATGACGCATGAGATAGCGGATCAGCGTGCGGTCGTCGGAGACGCGTTTGGTCCCTTCTCCGTAGCTGACGCGGGCTGCCTGAACAATTGAGCTGTCATCGCCCATGACGTCGACCAGGCAGACAAACCCGTCATTGAGAACCGGAATCTTTTTCCAGCGAAGCTGTTCAACGAGTTCAGACCGCTCCGTCATCGGAAACACTCCCAGCAAGTATCAAAAGAGAATGGAAAATATGAGATCAGGGACTGGCAGCGACATGCAATCTGCCAACAGCCAGTTATAGTCAACCGGGCGTTTAAACGACACCGTACCGGCGGCTGAGTCTGCCAAAATCGCCAAAATCCCTGCGAGATTCGCCTGTGGTTCAATAGATCGAGAGCCGGGATTGGATGTCCACTGTCCGGTTTTCCCGCGAGGATTTGAGGGCGGCCAGCAGGATTTCGGTGACATGTCGGGCCGTGGAGGCGTTCGACAGCGGCGGTTGAATCCCCTGGCGGATACAGGCGGCCCAGTGCTGGTGAGAATTCTGCACGGGATAGTTCGAGAGATCGATTGCTTCTTCCACGAGGGGCAGGTCTTCGTCGACATCCGAACTGGGATAGTAATAATTGAGACCCAGTGGTTGACGACAACTGACGATTTTGCCCCGGGTGCCGTGCACGGAAAATTCGTAGGTCCGGGCGGCGTCGCACCAGCCGGTCTGCGCGGTGCCCAGGGCACCATTTTCAAATTCGAGGATCATCGAGGCCGTGTCTTCCAGGCGGGTGGGCTTGGCGACGGTGGTCAGTTTCGCGGTGATCGATTTGACGGCCCCCACGGTGCCGACGAGGTTGGCGATGGCATAGACGCCCATATCGAACAGGGCGCCGACATCGGCCTTGTCGGCGTCGAAGAACCAGAGGTCGTCGGTCGGCTTTTCTTCGAGGATCTGCTGAATGCCGGCGTAATAGACTTCCGGTCCGCCATGGCTGGCGCGGGCCTGTGCGGAAGAGATGGTTCCCAGTTTGTCGTCATGAATATAGTTGCGGGTCGCCAGCACATGCGGATTGGACATATAGGGGAGCGCGAGCACCGTCTGGTTGTGGCTCTCGGTTTCTTCGACAAAAGCATCGGCCTCATCCATGGAGGTGCTGAGCGGCTTCTGCATGTAGACGTGTTTGCCGGCCCGGATCGCTTTGATACCCCACTCGACGTGCAGCGGGTGAGGCAGGGCGATGGCGACAGCGTTGATGCGTTCGTCGTCGATGATCTCCTGGTACTCGTGAGTCCATTCCGGGACATTAAACTTGCGACAGAGAACATCCAGGCGAGACTGTTTGCGACCGGCGAGCATCAGGACTTCGCAGTTGCTGACGGTCTGCAGTTCGGGTAGATGCATTTTGGCGGCGATGCCCCCGGCGCCGATGATGCCGACTTTCAATTGTTCCATTACAGCCTCCTCTGACCACGTTCACGATGAATGCTCTGTGAGAGGTTCAGTGTCTTCATTTAAGCTGCAACTGTAAAGGATACACGGAAAGACATTTTCCGTTTTCCAATTTGAATGGAATCTCCCGGGGTGGACTGCTTTTCAGCAACTCTGGGCCTGACGGTATTTCTGTCGCATTCCTTTGAACGGACTGCGGTCTGCGGGTAGAATCGAGATGCTGGAACGCGGCTGCTGTCAGTCGGTTCGATGTCCCCCTGGCTAAGGAGCTGCCATGCGAGAGTTTCATCATGTGGGTGTGATCACCGACGATCCGCAGCCTGGCGAAATCTACGTTGAAGAAACGAAGGTGTACGTCACCAATCCGAATGAGCACCCTTATAAAATTGAGTATCTGCGGTTTGAACCTGATACGCCGGTCACCGGTCCTGTTCGGAACCAGCCGCACATTGCCTTTAAGGTCCCGGATATCGATAAAGAAATCGAAGGTCTGGAAGTGCTGTTGGGCCCGTTCCAGGCGATGGAAAATCTGAAAGTCGTATTTGTTCTGATCGATGGAGCCGTCTTTGAATTCATGGAGTTCTCGGATGGTACGGAATTTGGAGAGCTGACATCATGAATCTGTTGCGTGGCCACATTCGTTTCTATTTCTGTCTTCTGCTCTGCTGCTGTTTGACGACGGTTCTTCAAGCCGAGGATGCAAAAACACTGAAGATCGGCATCATTGGTCTGGATACATCGCATTCCAGTAACTTTACAAAAATATTGAACAGCGCTGAGCCGAAGTTTCCGGAGTTCGCCGCCTGTCGCGTGGTCGCCGCGTATCCGCAGGGGAGTCGAGACATCCAGGAGAGTCTGGAATCCGTTCCCCAGATTACGGAGCAGGTCACAGCGCAGGGAGTGAAAATCGTTCCCAGTATTGCGGCGCTGCTGGAGCAGGTCGATGCAGTGCTGCTGGAGAGCAACGACGGCCGCGTGCATCTCGAGCAGGCGCTGCCTGTGCTCAAGGCGGGGAAGCCGCTGTTTGTAGATAAGCCGGTCGCCGGCGATCTGGCGGATGTGATCGCCATTTATGAAGCAGCAAAACAGTATCAGACGCCGGTCTTCAGTTCTTCTTCACTGCGGTACACCGATGGTGCGAAGAAGATCAACGGTGGGGCGGTGGGCGAAATCGTGGGCTGTGATGCATATAGTCCCTGTCCCATTGAGAAAACGCATCCCGATTTTTACTGGTACGGGATCCATGGGGTCGAGACGCTGTACACGATCATGGGGCCGGGTTGCGCAACGGTGGTCCGCGTCAATACACCGAATACGGATCTGGCCGTGGGAACCTGGAAAGACGGACGCGTCGGCACATTTCGCGGGCGGCGGAAAGAGAATAACGGCTACCAGGGCGGTTATGGCGGGACTGTGTATGGGAGCAAAGGGATTGCCCCGATTGGCAGTTTCAGTGGTTACGAACCGCTGCTGGTGGAAGTGGTGAAGTTTTTCCAGACGGGAAAAGCGCCGGTAAGCCCGGAAGAGACAATGGAGATTTATACTTTCATGACCGCTGCGGATCAGAGCAAATCGTCAGGCGGTAAGCCGGTTGCATTGCAGGATGTGTATCAACAGGCTCACAAGGCGGCGCTCAAGAAACTCGCAGGGCTGAAGGATTAACGACCGGTTCAAAGTCAATGAAACGAGAAAGCCGGTTCATCCTGTGAGCGATTTGAGGATGGACCGGCTTTTCGTTTATCGGAATTAGAATGTCTGCCTTCAGGAGAGACAGGGTTCCGGGGTTCTGCTGATTTCTAAAATCATCTCGACCATATTTCGACGATTGATGGGCTTGGTGATGTGATCATTGCAGCCAACCGAGAGGCATTTTTCCCGGTCGCCTTCCATCGCATTCGCGGTGAGCGAAATGATCGGGCCTTCATAGCCGGCCTCGCGCACTTTTCGTGTGGCGCTGTAGCCGTCCAGGATGGGCATCTGCATGTCCATCAGAATCACATCAAACAGCGAACCTGATTCCATCGCCATGAGGGCAGCCTGGTAAGCTTCCTCACCGTTTTCAGCCACGCTCACTTTGGCGCCGGCTTTCTTCAAGATGAAGGCGATCAGTTTCTGATTGTCCGGGCCATCTTCGGCAAGCAGGATGTGTTTGCCTTTCAGAGGATGTTCTTCTTCGGGGCTGGACAGGGTTGTGTCTGAAGTCGATGTAGCGGGGACATCGGTGTCGCGAAGTTCGTCAAGGAGTTCGATGCCTTCCAGGCTGCCTGTGCGAACCGTCGCAGAGAAACGGGAGCCCTGATTGAGCTGGCTGGTGACCGAGATGTCGCCGCCGAGCATGGATGCCAGCCGCTTGCAGATCGTGAGCCCCAGTCCGGTGCCCCCGTATTTGCGTGAAGTCGAAGAATCAGCCTGACAGAAGGGGCGGAACAGATTTGCCATCTGGGCTTCGGTCATCCCGATTCCCTGATCGACTACGGAAAACTGAAGGCAGGGTTCTTCACCCGGTGTCTGCAACAGTTCTGTTTCCAGCCTGATCGTGCCGACTTCGGTGAACTTGATCGCATTGCCAATCAGGTTGATCAGAATCTGCCGGATGCGGGTCGGATCGGAATTAATTTGCGCGGGCAGTGGGAACTGATAATGTGCTTCAAGTTTAAGGCCTTTGGCTTCGGCCCTGACCTGCACGAGTTCCAGAACCTCTTCGACAATCGCCTGCGGCGAGCAGGTAATGGACTCGACATCGAGTTTGCCTGCTTCGATTTTGGAGAGGTCCAGGATATCGTTGATCAATTCCATGAGGTGTCCGCTGTTTCGGCGGATGGTATCCAGGGAGTCCAGGAACAGTTCCGGCATCTTGTGGGTGCGAGCTTCCAGTTCCAGAATTTCGGTATAGCCCAGGATGGCCGTCATGGGGGTGCGGATTTCATGACTCATATTTGCCAGGAAGGCACTCTTGGACTGGTTGGCTGCTTCGGCCTGTTGTCTGAGATGCTTCTGTTCCCGCAACAGGTGAATGGCGCGGATTGCGTTGCGGACGCGGGCTTTGATTTCCGATTCGGTAGCTGGTTTGGGGATGTAGTCGAACGCACCTTCTTCAAAGGCGCGGGCAATTCCCTTGCCGTCATTCTGCGTGGTTACCATGATCACTGCCATTTCTTCGGCTTTGAATTGATCACGGATTTTGTGCAGAACGTCGAACCCGTTCAGGGTGGGCATTTCCACATCCAGCAGCACGATGTCCGGCTGCAGTTCATTAATCTGGCGCCATCCATCCTCACCATCGATGGCAGAATAGATTGTATAACCTTCCGGTGCGAGAGCTTTGGTCAGGATGTGCCGTACGACTTCCGAGTCATCAACAATTAATACCTTGGATTTGCGATATTTCATTTTACTGTTTTCTTGTGCCTTGGGTGCTCTTTTACGGCGGGTGTAAAACATGGAGTTACACAAAATTAGGACAGGAATGTCCCTAAAGAATGTGATGAGTAAGGAATTTCCCTGAATTTCGAAAGTAACTTTCGAGCCATGGTTGGATTAAAGTGATTAGAGCATTCGCGCGGGGAAGTACACTTGGAATAGAAGAACAGTCGTGACAGCTGATTTCAGTGCAGAATCAGTCGTCGGAGACCCGCAGTGCGGGTATTTCCAGTTGTAACGATTCCAGCATTTCATCCGAAGTGCTGGTGTTACTCAGACTGAGCTCGACAAGATGAGGCGTGGCAGAGAGATAGGCCACGCCGGAATCGGTGACGTCCGTATGGTCCAGTACCAGGACTTTGAGACTGGGCAGGCGGGCGAGAATTTTGACCCCTTTATCGCTGATCCGAGTGCCGTCCAGTTCGAGAAAGATGAGCTGGTTGCAACCACAAATCAGATTCGCCGTCTGATCCGTGACCGGACAGTTGGACAGCGAAAGTGACCGCAGGGTGTCCCGGGCGGGTTGCTTCCGGAAGACCGCGAGTTCGGTTTCGTTGAATTTCGAATCTGCAAGGCTGAAGTATTTGAGGTCGTTACGCTCCAGCAGGGTGGCGAGGCAGGATTCGTCAATCGTGCAGTTCCGTAGCGCCAGACTCTCGATTTGTTTGAGTCGGGCGAGGGCGGAGGCCCGTTGTTGATTGATATGAAAGCCCTCCAGTGTCACCCATTTGATCCTGGGGAACTTCGTGAGTAGTTCAAAGAACTGATCAGTTTCCGCTTCACTGATCCGGGGTGACCTGGTGAGATGTACGCCGATGAGCGAACGTTGATAGCGTAACACCGGTCCCGGGATGAAGAGTCTTCCGGGAGCATCCTCATAGAAGACGCGGCGCTGTTCTCCCTTGTGGTTCCGGTATTCGGTTTCCAACTCGGCCCCCTGTTTCTGCAGGAAGGCGACTTGTTCGTGGAACCGGACGATTTGAAACACGGAGTAGATGAGCGCGGCCGCGAGCAGAATCGTGGTGATGATCAGAGAACGTCGGAGGAGAGTCCGTCTGACTCTGTCTGTAGAACCGATCGACTGGATGTCATCCGTGTTACTCATTCAGACTCCCGTGACTTTAACGCGCGGTCCACCCGCCATCGACGGTGACCATGCTGCCGGTCATGTAGCTCGAAGCATCGCTGGCCAGAAAAATGGCAGCGCCCTGGATCTCTTCCATCTGGGCCCAGCGGTTCATGGCGACAGCGCCGACGATGAATTTCTTGATCTCTTCCGTTTCGGCGAACGGCTGATTCATCGGTGTGAGAAACGGACCGGGGCAGATCGCGTTGCAGGTGATGCCGTATTCACAGAATTCCAGGCCCATGGCGCGTGTCATCTGCACCATCGCGCCTTTACTGGCGGTGTAAGGGGTGCGGTTGGAGAGTCCCACCAGCCCCAGTGTGCTGGCCAGGTTGATGATGCGGCCATAGCCTGCTTTTTTCATATGGGGCACGACGGACCGGACACAGAGCCAGGGGCCGGTCACGTTGACCTTCTGGACCTCTTCGAATTCTTCCAGGGTGAGTTCATCGATGGGGCCGCGGATGTTGATGCCGGCGTTGTTAATCAGGATGTCGATTTTGCCGAATTCGGAAATGGCCCGCTCGGTCATCGCGGCCACCTGATCGGGATCGGTGACGTCCGCTGCCATGCCGATCGCTTTCGTGCCGTAGTCGGCTTCGATCTGTGCTGCGGTCTCGGCTGCTTCCTCTGCGTGCCGACTGGTCAGCAGGACGTTCGCACCGGCAGAGGCGAGGCCTTCTGCCATCGCGGAGCCCAGACCTTTCGAACCTCCAGTGATGATGGCGACGCGATCGGTTAAATCAAACAGCTTGATGCCTGGCAGCATGATATCCCTTCCTGTGGTTAGATTCGGGTTGTTCAGCGGGTTGAAATCACGGAAATATGTTTCTGGAATGCCGGGTCGGTTTCCGGGAAGTCACTCCGATAGTGTACTCCACGGCTTTCGCGGCGTTCAATGGCCGAGGTGATCATCAAATGAGAGACGAGCAGCATGTTCTGCAGTTCCCAGCCTGTCAGGGTTCTGAATTCGCGATCGACGACATAGCGGCTCCAGAAATCGACTTTGTCCTGGGCGTTCTTGAGTGAGTCCGCGCTGCGGGTGATGCCGACATCCCGCCACATCAGGCTGGCGAGTGAGTTACGGAGGTCTTTGCTGTTGAGGTCTTCATCCGAACGTTTTTCGGCATCCCATTCGGGGAGCAGGGAGGCGGAATACTGATCGGGTATGCTGAGTGCTGCTGCAGAAGCCCCTTTGCCGGCTGCGGCGCCGAAGATCAGTCCTTCCAGCAGACTGTTGGAAGCAAGACGGTTGCCGCCGTGCAGACCGGTGGAAGTAACTTCACCCGCGGCCCATAGATGGGGGACCGACGTCTGCGCCTGCAGATCGGTTTTCACGCCCCCAATCATGTAATGTGCCCCGGGACGTACCGGGATCTGATCTTTGGAAAGGTCCAGTCCGAAGCCTGCGCAGACCTTGCTGATGTTAGGAAAGCGTTCTTTGACCAGATTCTTATCGAGGTGTCTGAGGTCGAGATACACGCAGGAGTGACTGGTTTTCAACATGCGGTCAGTGATCGCCCGGCTGACGATGTCGCGGTGTGCGAGTTCCAGGTCGGGGTGGTATTCCGACATGAACCGCACGCCGTTACAGTCCCGCAGGTAGGCGCCTTCACCCCGAACTGCTTCGGAGACCAGGTAACGGGCTCCCCCGGCGATGTAAAGTACGGTCGGATGGAACTGCATGAATTCCATGTCCTGCAGCAGGGCACCGGCACGAAAGGCCAGGGCGTGTCCATCGCCGGTCGCCAGCGGGGGATTGGTCGTTTCCCGGAACAGACAACCCGCGCCGCCTGTGGCGAGGATCACCTGCTTGGCCCAGACGATCGACTTGCCGTGATAGCGGTTCCAGATAATCGCGCCGCGACATTTGCCGTCTTCGGTGACCAGGTCAATCGTAGGAGTTTTCGTCCAGGTCTGAATGGAAGGATGCTTGTGGACCGCTGCGACCAGGGCCCGCATGACTTCTTTCCCCGTGGCGTCGCCCAGGGCATGCGCGACGCGGCGGTGGCTGTGGCCTCCTTCTTTGGTGAGGGCGATTTTGCCGTCCTGTGTATCGAAGTCGGCTCCGAATTCGATCAGCTCCTGAATGTGCCGGGGCGCTTCAGTGCAGACATACTCCACCAGTTCCGGATCGCAGAGATCCTTGCCCGCGGCGAGGGTATCCTGCACGTGGTTGGTGATGTTGTCCAGCGGGTCGAGAACCCCCGCGATGCCGCCCTGGGCATAGGCGGTATTGGACTGGGTGAACTTGCCTTTGTTGACGATGATCGTTTCCAGGCGGGGATCGATCTCCAGCGCCGCCCGGCAGCCGGCGATTCCGCCGCCGATGATCAGAACGTCGGTAAAGATGTGCGGAATCCGCTTGGGGTTGATACGAGCAAGGTAGCGCTGACCAGGTTCAATGTGAATCGGATCCAAGTCGGGATGCTCCTTAAACTCGTTGTCAGGTAGAGGCTCAGATGGTCATACAGGAAAAACCGCCATCAACGGCGATGTTGGCACCGGTGATGAAACTGCCGGCTTTCCCCGAAGCCATCAGCAGGACGGCGCCTGCCAGTTCGTCCGGATCGCCGAAACGCTGAGCGGGTGTATGATTCATGATACTCTTTACCCGTTCGGGTGTCAGCACTTTTCGGTTCTGTTCGGCAGGAAAGAAGCCGGGAGAGAGGGCATTGACCCGCACGCCCTGCTCGGCCCATTCGCGGGCCAGGTTCTGTGTCAGGTTGAGCACAGCTGCTTTGGTCGCGGAATAGGTGAAGACCCGCGAGAGGGGAATGATAGCACTCATGGAGGCGATATTGATGATCGAGCCGCCGTTGTCCTGAGCGAGCATGGCTTCCCCGAAGACCTGGCAGGCGACTTTCACGCTGAGCAGGTTGACGCGGAATATGTCTTCCCATTCTTCGTCACTGATTTCAAGGAAGGGGGTGGCAGCATTGATGCCCGCGCCGTTGACCAGGATGTCGGGTGTCCGTTCATTGGTCTTCAGGTGCGCAACGAGTGCTTCGAGATCGGCACGACTGGTGGAATCGGCTTTGAAGAATTCGGCGGTGCCTCCCAGCTCTTCGATGATCTTCACGCGACCGGCGCCGTTTTCTGCATTGCGTCCCACAATGACCACATGGGCTCCGGCCTGGGCCAGGGCGTCGGCAATCGCGCCGCCCAGAACTCCAGTGCCGCCAATGACAATCGCCGTTTTGCCGGTCAGGCCGAACAGGGACTGTAAATATCCGGATGAGTTCGATTCACTCATCGCATACCACCTTCTCTATCTCTCTGCGATTCAATCACGGAGTGCGACTGAAGTCTTAACCGATGAATTCCAGTTTGACGGGATTCGGAATGATGCCGGCTTCGTAGCCCCGGTTGAGCAGTGTTGCGACTGCTTCGCGGCCTTTTTCGCCGAAGTCGAGCGTCCAGTCGTTGACATACATGCCCACGAACTTGTCGGCACTGCCGCGGTTCAGATCGCGACCGAACTGCAGGGCGTAGTCGAGCGCTTCGTCCCGGTGTTCCAGGCCGTACTCGATGCTCCGCTTGAGGATGGCGGTGACTTCTTCCATTGCTTCCTGACCGAGGTCCTTACGGATGGCGTTGGCGCCCAGCGGCAGGGGAAGACCAGTTTCGTCGAACCACCACTGTCCCATATCGACGACCAGTTTGAGTCCCTGGCTGGCATAGGTCAACTGGCCTTCGTGAATGATCAGGCCGGCATCGACTTTGCCCTGTTCGACCAGGTTCAGGATCTCATCAAAGGGGTGTTCTTCGTATTCGAAATCATCACCCAGCAGGAGCTTGAGGGTGAGGAAGGCGGTGGTCAGCTTGCCGGGAATCGCGATCTTTTTGCCACGGAGATCGTCGATGGTCCACTCTTCGCGAGCGACGACCATCGGGCCGTACTTGTCGCCCATGGAGGCACCACAGGAGCAGATCGCGTAGGTGTCGGTCAGGTACGCGTAGCCGTGCAGGCTGACGGCGGTCAGTTCCAGTTCGGCGTTGAAGGCACGCTGGTTGAGGGTTTCAATATCCTGTAACTCATGAGTAAATCGATACTTACCGGTGTCGATTTTGTCATTGGCCAGAGCATGGAACATAAAGGCATCGTCCGGATCGGGACTGTGGCCTACCTGAATTAACACTTTTTCATCGGTCATCATGAGTCACACACAATATGGAAGTTGAGGGAAACAGGCACTGGAGAGCGGGACCATCAGCCGACGGATTCCGTCCAGTTCATTTACTATATTTAGCAAGACACTATAGAGAGTTCCCGGCGACTTAGCCACCGACTGAGCGGAAACTACGAAGATCGACCACGAAAGGGACTGGTTCATGCTTTGGTATTCGAAAGACGATGGTTTGATATCAAATTTAATAAATATACAATAGTATAATGTGAAATTGTGTTTAATAACCACGAAAAGCACGAATGACACGAAAAGAATTAAACTTGGTAGGCATCCTGATTATCAGAAAAAATAAGTATGAATAATATTATTTATAGAGATGAATGCTATGCGATTCAGGGGGCGGTCTTTGAGGTTTATCGGGAGGTGGGTTGTGGATTCCTGGAAGCTGTTTACCAGGAATGTCTGGAGCGAGAACTGTTGGAACGTGGGATTCCGTTTGTGGCGAAACCGGTGCTGCAGATGAAATACAAGGGTGATGTTTTACAGCAAACCTATCAGCCGGACCTGATTTGTTACGAGGGCATAATCATGGAACTGAAGGCTGTCAGAGAATTGACGCCAGAACATGCCGCACAGTTGATTAATTATCAGAAAGCAGCCGAGATGAAGCTGGGCCTGCTGATCAACTTCGGGAGCCACCCCAAAGTAACTGTGCAACGCTATGTGCTGTGAACCTCTAATGACACGAATTTTTTAACCACGAAAGACACGAAAAGCACGAAAATTTAAAATCTTGAAGTCGATGCCGACAAGTTTTTGTCTGCCAGATCTGTTTTGCCAGATGAAGTAAAACAGTTCTTAATCTGAGTCGTATTTACCTTCTGAGGTTTTTTACTTTCCAATCCTGCTGGCGACTTTCAGACAGGATATTTTCGTGTCTTTCGTGCTTTTCGTGGTAGTAAAATCACTTTTGTATTTTTTCGAGCAGGTCTTTGGCGGTATCCGTGGTGGTGACTTCGACGGCGTGGCATTCTTCGAGGTTGCGGAACCAGGTGTGCTGGCGTTTGGCGAACTGGCGGGTGCGTACTTTCAGAGTCTCGACGGCTTCCTCGTAAGTGATCTCGCCTGCGAGGTGGTCGATCAGTTCCTTGTAGCCGAGTGCCTGCCGGGCGGTGCGGCTTAAGGGTTTTTCGGCGGCGAGTAGGGTTTTGACTTCGTCCAGCAAACCGGCCTCCAGCATCTGATCGACGCGGGCGTTGATGCGGGCGTAGAGCCAGTCGCGATCGGGGGAGAGCCAGTAGACGTGCTGCGGTCGTTCGTCTTCGGGTTGGGCCGCTTCCTGGTGTTGCTCTGAGAGGGGCTGGCCGGTGACGTGGAAAACTTCCAGGGCCCGGGTGACGCGGCGGAGATCGTTGGGATGCAGCTTCTCTGCAGAGACCGGGTCGACTTCGGCCAGTCGCTGATGCAGGGCTGCGTTGCCCTCGGATTCCACGAACTGTTCGAGTTCTCGGCGGTAATCCCAGTCGGCAGCAGGGCCTTCAAAGACACCTCGTAATACGGCTCGCAGGTAGAGGCCGGTGCCTCCCACGAACAGGGGGACGTGTCCCCGGTCGAGGATCTCCCGGCAGCATTGTTCGGCAGCGGTCAGGTATTCCGCGACACTGAATTCCTCGTGCGGGTCGATGACGTCGATCAGGTGATGAGGGACCCGCTGCTGTTCTTCGGGCGAGGCTTTCGCGGTGCCGATATCCATGCCCCGGTAGAGGGACATCGAGTCGAGGGCCAGGATTTCCGCATCCAGATGTTCGGCCAGCTGCAGGCTGAGTTCGGTCTTGCCGCAGGCGGTAGGGCCTGCCAGAAACCAGCACTGTTTCAGGACTTCCGGGGAAAACTGCATTACGGGATCACTTCAGAATGACCTCAGATCGCGGGGAAACCCGATCCGGGGCCTGGGGGGACTCGTTATTTCGAAAACATTCAGCTAGACTGTGTCCAGTTTTACTGTAGCGTCTCCAGGGCCAATTGGACCGAGTATATTAAAATGAGAAACGCTATGGTTCAATGCGACGCGCTTCAGGGTAGGCGCCGAAGTTCTGACGGCTCAGAAGATTCGTGCCGTTGTAAAGTATATTTATCCGCGTTGAAAGTCGAAAGAGAGTGACCATGGCGAACTTCGAAGCCAGCGTTCAGCTGACCGCCACCCCCGAAGAAGTATTCGAATTCCTGATCGATACCGACAACATCCTGAAGATCAGCCCCCCCGATGCCGGCCTGACGTTTACCAAGAAGCCCGACAAGCTCTACCTGGGAGCCACGATTGAGTTTCGGGTCCAGGGGTTCGGGCAGGTGCAGGAAGGGGTTCACGAGATTACCGTCTTCGAAGAACCGAGGCTGTTTACCGAGAAACAGATTTCCGGACCGCTCAAGCATTATATTCATGAACACGAAATTGTGCCCAGCGGCGATAACCAGGTCACGGTGATCGACCGGCTCGAATTTCAACCGCCGGGCGGCCTGCTCGGATTTATCGTGACAGAATCCAAGCTGCTCGATATTTTCGACGAAGGTTTCTATCACCGCCACAACGCGCTCAAGGAAATCTTTTCCTGAGTAGAACGCGTTTGATTACTTGATAATTGGGCGATTACCTCGCGGCAGGCGCTGTCCTTGAGGACGGGCGATCCGATCTGAGGGAGGACCCAGGTCGGCCCGGATCGGCTTTAAGGTGTCTAGCTGGTAGATGGTCTGCAGAGCGTCGACGCGCTGTTTGATCGATGCCAGGGCTTCCAGCTCTTCCGCGATGGAGACGTTTGAGGCTTCCAGTGTGCCTGAGATGAGCAGACCGGCTCCCTGTTGACCGGGTGTCAATACGCGAGGGGCTCCCGAGCGGGTGGTGGCTGCGAACAGGCAGGACTCCCGCGGAAAGAGTTCACTGGCGTCTGCAAAGCAGGCCAGCTTGAGTGAGCCGAGCTGTTGTTCTTTGCCTGTAGTCTCCTCACCAGTCAGGATCGCGACGACCGTGCCATTCTCGCGGATCTGCACGGAATGCGCGGATTCCGAAATCAGGATTTCCGGTACGAGAGGGAAGTTCTGCTGTGAGCCCCGCAGGC
This sequence comes from Gimesia panareensis, assembly GCF_007748155.1. GTDB lineage: Bacteria > Planctomycetota > Planctomycetia > Planctomycetales > Planctomycetaceae > Gimesia > Gimesia panareensis. The sequence continues at coordinate 7,142,121 of NZ_CP037421.1, read as the reverse complement.
AGAGCCGATGTTTGTCGTCGATCATCAGGCGGCCAGCGCGAGTGAACAGGGTTTTATCTTCGAGGGTGACCTGCAGGAATCCCTGACCTTCGATAGCGACATCGAGCTGGCGACCGGTTTTGATCAGTTCTCCGGGAGCCTGTGAGAGTCGGGTTTGCAGGACCTGGCTGCCCATGCCGACCGCGATCGGCGGAGCAGAGTCACTTTTTTCGCTGGCCGGGGTTTCGATGTATTCGTAGGGTAGCGCTTCGAATTCAACGTTCAGGCGTTTGAAGCCGATGGTGCCCGCATTGGCGATGTTATTGACGATCACATCCCGCGACATCCGCAGGGCATCGACGGTGGGCCGCAACCGGTGCAGCAGTTCGTCGCGATCCGCCTGAGAGGAGAAGCCGATAAAGCCTCCCTGGTCGCTGCCCCGGTTGTTCGTCGAGGAGATGACCTGTGGTTGTGGCGGTGCGAGTTCCAAAGTGGGATTCAGTTTCTCCCATTGGTCTGTGGGCATCCGCAGCGCGGTTTTGGGCTGCAGGAGTTTCCGGATGGCGAGCATGTCGTTGGCGACTTTGGGGGGAACGCCCCGCAGTTCTTCGAACCAGATCTGGTGTTCTTCCGCGCTGGCGTGGGGCAGATGTTCTTTGATGATCGAACGGATCAGCGCGTCGGATTTTTCATTACCCTGCTTGGGGGAATCGGCGAGTGGCTCCGCATTGAGTGGCGGCATCAAAGGGCCGGGCGTCTGATGCAGTTTCGAATCCAGATCGGGCAACAACGGGAGAGCCGGGCGGGCGGTTTCGGGGTTGGCGAGAATTTTTCCCTGACCACTTTCAGGAAGTGTCAGCCGGGGACCCGCGAGGGCGGGGTCTTCGGTCGCTTCCGCTTCGAGCTCTGTTCCCTCATTGGCTTCGGCGAGTGCCAGTTCAATGCCGGGAAGGCTGTCGAGGGGCGCCGGTTCCGCGGGAGCACATTCCAGTTCGGCTGCCGCGGCGGCACTTTGATTCTGCGTCAGGGAGAGAGTGACGGGATCGGTCTCGTCGGCGAATCCCAGATCTTTTAGATAGAGGATGCCCTGAATAAAGAGCACGCCCCCCAGTACACAGACGGAAACAGCGAAGATGATCCGTTCAAAGTTTTTTCTCATATCTGCTTCCTTGCAGCAACAAGGCTCGACTTCCAGTTTCGACCTGCTGATTGGTTTTGAAATCAGTCGCATGTCTTCTCAGCCCCGGAATAACACGTTGTTTGAGATCAGACGGTTGTTCGTCAGGTGTCGATCTCCGGCCTTTCCAGGATTGATGGACCATGGGTAAAGGTATCGGAATCGAGACTTTAGAACAAGACTTTTCCGGGCTGTAGCCGGGGAACCGGGGGCGAATGCCGATCTGCCTTGATTCTGACGGGTGAAGGTGCGGGAGTGTAGCGGAATCGGATGGGAATTACGTACAATAACAGACTCTTCATAAATGAAATGAACGGAAGCCATCCTGCTCGCCCGCCCGAATACTGAATAGATCGAAATACGACTATGAACATGACCCTGCCTCAGGCTTATCGGATCCGTCAGAATTTTCCGTCGACCCGCGTCGAAGATATAGGTGAGGCGGTTCGGGCCACATTAACGCAGCTGAATCTGGAGAAAGTGATTAAGCCAGGCGATTCTGTGGCGGTGCCGGTGGGGAGTCGCGGAATTGCCAATATTGCGCTGATTATCAGGTCGACCGTTGATTACCTGAAGTCACTGGGAGCGGAGCCGTTTATTGTCCCGGCGATGGGGAGTCACGGGGGCGGAACCGCAGAAGGGCAGGCACACGTGATTGCCTCCTATGGGGTGACTGAAGAAGCGATGGGGGTGGGGATCCGTTCCTCCATGGAGACGGTGATTGTGGATCAGACGCCGCACGGGATCCCGGTGCATTTCGATAAGAATGCCTATGCAGCCGACCATGTGCTGGTCTGCGGACGCGTGAAGCCGCACACCCGGTTTGTGGGTGACATTGAATCGGGGCTGCATAAGATGATGTTGATCGGCCTGGGGAAGCATGAGGGGGCCAAGATCTATCACCGGGCGATCGAGGATCACAGTTTTGAAGAGATCATCAAGGCGGTCGCGGCTTCGGTATTGAAAAAATGTGATGTGATCGGTGGGTTGGCGATTGTCGAGAATTCGTACGACGAGACTGGCATGATCGAAGCGGTGGCACCCGAGAACTTTTACGAACGGGAAAAGGAACTGCTGGAGATCGCCCGCCAGTGGCTGCCCCGGCTGCCGTTCCCGAAGATCGATCTGTTGATCGTGGACCGGATCGGGAAGAACATCAGCGGTTCGGGAATGGATGCCTGCGTGATCGGACGCAAATTCAACGATCATGCCGCGACCGAACGGGACGTGGTCTCCTGCAAGCGGATTATGGTCCGCGGACTGACAGAGGAGACGCACGGGAATGCCTGCGGCATCGGTCTGGCGGAGTTCACCAACGAGCGGACCGTCGCGGGCGTTGACTGGAAAAGCACCCGCATTAACACTATTACTGGAAGTCATCCCACTGCCGGGATGGTTCCGCTGGTTTATCCGAATGATCGGGAAGCGATCGAAGCGGCTTTGCAGACCATAGGGCTGGTCGAACCGGAAACCAGTGGCATTGTACAGATTTACGACACGCTCGAATTGAGCGAGGTTGTTGTCAGCGAAACGTACCTGGAGGAGATCAACAGCCGCGACGACCTGGAAATCATTTCCGGGCCGTTCGACTTTCCTTTCGACGCTGAGGGGAATCTGGCCTCCGTTTTTAAGAAACCGCAACATTCAATTTAACCCAACAGGAACCCATTCATGTCCACCACTGAAGGCCTTTCCAACGAAGCATTGGAAGAACTTGCCAAGTATGACACCCCGACTGTCTGTAATGTGATCGAGCTGTGGAACATCCGTCCGCGGAACGTCGGCTTTATGAACGACACAATCAAAGCCTGCTTTCCCAAGATGCCGCCGATGGTTGGCTATGCATTGACCTCCACTTTCCGCAGCATGGCACCGCCGCGGAGTGGCGACGTTTACGCAGGTCTGGATAACCAGGTGGCTGCGTTTGAATCTCTGCCCGGTGCTCCGGTCGTTGTGTATCAGGACATGGACGAGCCGACCGCTTCTGCCACGTTCGGCGAAGTGATGTGCAGCACTTACAAAGCCTACGGCGCAAAAGGGATCATCACCTCCGGTGCCGGCCGGGACCTGGACCAGGTCGAAGCCCTTGATTTCCCCGCGTTTACCAACGGGGCGATCTGTGCTCACGGTTACTGTCACACGCTGGCCGTCAACGTGCCCGTGACCGTCGGTGGCATTCCGATTTATCCTGGCGACCTGCTGCACGGCGATTTGAACGGCGTGACCACGATTCCGCATGAGATCGCTTCGGAAGTGGCTGACGCGTGCAAGGATCTGATGAAAGCCGAAGACATTGTGCTGGATTACCTCAAGACGGGCAACCTGACTCCCGAAGGTCTGGGCGAAGCCCGCAAGGAACTGGCGGCCGAAGTCGGCAAGCTGGGGAAACGGCTGCGGGGTGAGTAGTTGCTGCCCGTTGTAAAATTATTAAAGAAAAGCCGGCTCTGGGTGAGCCGGCTTTTTTTGTGGTTGAATCTCCGGGTAATCCCGAATGGAATTCGGAATTGCTGCAGGCAACAAGAGGTGGCAGAATCGATGTTGTCTGGTGAGTAACTGTCTCTTTCAAATATGAGCTTAACTACAGGTGCAGTAATCATTTATCCTGTTTGGAGGTGCCACTGTTGGCTTGCCCAACAGTGCTGCTGCGAACCAGTAAACTTATCGGTGATGCGCCCCTGAATTGCAGGCTCTCTCCACAACCTCCTGCTCGCTGTGCTCGGCCCGGATTGCATCCGGGCTTACCCGCTGAGTGGGGAAGTTCTATAAAAGAAAAGACGCTGAATGCGCACTGTCGGACAAGCCGACAGATGGCACCCACGTATCAAACACTTTTCTTTCTAATTCATTTCCACCATGTCGACGTCGTCGATGATCGCGGTGCCGCCGGCGTTGCCTGCTGAAGGGATGCCGATCCGGAGTCTGACGGTCGATGTCCCTTCGGGAATCACGATGTCGGTTTGAATCTGTTCCCAGTGGTCCAGGTCGCCGGGGAGTTCGCGTTGCTGAGACCGTGCGAATCCGAGGAAGCGGCTGCCGCTGGCGTCGATACACTGGACGACGATCATGGGCAGCGTTTTCAATCCCCTGGTACAGACACGGGCGGAGACGCGATAGGACTTGCCGGGAGTCAGTCCTTTCAGATCCTGGTGAATGTTGTAGGCCACTTTATGTTCGGGGTGATCCGAGGCTACGGTAATCGAGAGGGCTCTGGTCTGGCCTTGCTCTGCAGCGACCTGAGCGGTCCGGTAATTCACCAGATGCTGTCTGTCCGGCAGGGAGGTGAACGCCCAGCCGGTGGGCAGTCCGGTGCGTGCATCTTTCTGTTCAAAGTCCGCGTTGACCACCGTCGGACTGACTGCGGTGGCAAAACTCAACAACATGGTCAGCATGATTTCCATAATCCGATCCTCCTTGAATACAGATGGTTTTCGAATGCCCGCTGTCTGGGGAGGAGCTAAGGCAAATCGGGTGCCAGTTCTGAAAAACGATAAAGCTGGTAAGCTGGCAAGGAAAGGGGTGAAGTTGATCGGGGGAGACGCCTCCCGGTGTGAAAGAATTACAGGGTGGCGTATCCTGTTTTTACATCAGCGCACTCACAGGTGGGTGAGCATTGATCGATATTACCAGCGTTCAGACACATGGGTAACAGCCGTTCGGATACATAGGTAACACACGCGCAAACTCTGATTCAACGACCACTTCGGGTGGTCGCGGATGAAATCCGTGATTGCAGCAGGCAACAGGAGGTCGCAGTATCGACGTTTTCTGGCGAGTAACTGCCCCTTGCAAATCTAAGTTTAACCGTAGGAACAGTAATTACTTATCCTATCTGGGGTGCCACTCAACGCGGGTAACGATTCTGTGTAAGTTAAATAAATCTTGATGCGGACAACCGTTAGGTTGTTTAATGCAGGTGCTAACCAAATTGCACTCATGCCAAGAAAGGACTCTTGGAATGCCGCATCAAGATACCGAGCATCTTCGCATAAATATTCAGTCAATGAAAGCGATTTTTGACAGGCTGATTCCCTGCGAAACGTCTTCCCTGGTACGTCACGGCAATGCCTCTCTGGATCCGGGCTGGTTGGCTGCGGTTGCCATTCTCTGCATGGGCTGGACTGCCAAAGGAACACTTGGCGAAAGGGTAAAAACGGCCTACACGGTTGCCGGTGAGCTCTTTCAGGTTTCGACGACAGTGACACGACAAGGGCTGATGAAAGCTCTGGCGAACTACGGACAGCCATTGGTGGATCTGGTGATTCAACATCTTTCCTCAAAACTGGGACAATGGAAGGGCTATCGAACCACAGCAGGCAAAGTCACTCTGGCCGTGGATGCCACCAAGTTCTCTGCGCCTCGCTCAGCAGCCAATCAGCGTGAATTTGCACCAGGGATCCATCATAGAAGGTCGGCGAAATACCGCAAAAAAGCCGATGAATCCAAGGCGTTAACCGTTCAACTGTTAACGACCGTGCTCTGGCATCTGGGCAGTGGGTTACCGTTTCGCTGGTGTATTCAGGGGGCAGCTGGCAGTGAGCGAATTGCGGCCCGGGAAATGCTGGAATCCCTTCCAGAAAATGTCCGACTGGTTGGGGATGCGCAATATACAGGTGCTCCGCTGTGGTCAGCCATCATGGAGTCAGGGCATTCTTTCCTGTTTCGTGTTGGTTCGAACGTAACCCTGTTAAAATCACTTGGTCAGTTGAAAATTCGTGATGGCTTCGTCTATTACTGGCCCGACTCTATGCAGCGTCGAGACCAAAGCCCGCTGGTCCTGCGTCTGTTCCAGATCCATAATGGCAGGAACAAGATCTACCTGGTGAGCAACGAATTAGAAATGACCGATGCATGTGCCTGTAAATTATATCGTCAAAGATGGGGGATTGAGGTTTTCTTCCGCTCAGTAAAACAATCCTGTGAACGCAGCAAGCTATGTTGCCAGACGCCTGTAAATGTCATCACAGAATTAAACTGGACTCTGATCGGAATCTGGGTTGCGTTATTTGTCGGAAAAGACATGTTGCATAAGCAGGGAACGAATCTCAAAAAACTCAGTCCGATCAAAGTGATTCGTGTGTTTTCTCAGGCTGTCACGATAATTGCCTGCCATGCTCAGCAATGGGCGCCATTAACCGACCTGCTTTCGCAATCCGTGCTCGCCGAAGAAAAACGGCCGAATAACAGAAAAGCAAGCCGGGGACATCCGTGTAAGAAAAGGAAACGGCAATGCGGAAAACCAACTATCATTCAGGCAACAACGGATCAAAAAAAACTGGCGAAAATCTATCTTGAATAAAAGTCGTTACCCGCGTTGGGTGCCACTGTTGGCTTGCCCAACAGTGCTGCTGCGAACCAGTAAAATTATTGGAAATGTGCCCCTGAATTGCAGGCTCTCTCCACAACTTCCTGCTCGCTGCGCTCGGCCCGGATTGCATCCGGGCCCACCCACTGACTGGGGAGCTCTGTTAAAGAAAAGACGCTGAACGCGCACTGTCGGGCAAGCCGACAGTGGCACCCAACACGGGTTGTGACGAGCCTTACTCGTCATCCTCTTCGGACATTTCGCTGGCTTCCTGCATTTCCAGCTGGCCCATTTTGCGGTAGAGGTTCGAGCGGTGCAGGCCGAGGCATTTGGCGGTTTCGCTCATGTTGCCGCCCACGCGTTTGATGGTGCGGCGGATGTATTCCTGCTGGAAGCGGCGGGTGGCTTCTTTGAGGCTCAGGTCGGAGGACATATCGACAACGGAATCGCGGCTGGGGCTGAGGATGAAGGCGAGGTCTTCGACTTCGACGCGGTCGCCCGCACAGAGGAAGGCGACGCGTTCCATCAGGTTGCGCAGTTCACGGACGTTGCCGGGCCAGAGGTGGGCCTGCAGGCGTTTTTTGGCTTCGGCGGACATCTTCAGTACGCGGCGGTTGGCCTGGCCGCAGAACTGGGTGAGGAAAAATTCGGCGAGCAGGATGACGTCTTCCGGCCGCTCGCGGAGAGGCGGCAGTTCGAGGGTGACCACGCTCAGACGGTAAAACAGGTCTTCGCGGAACTTTTTATCGCGGACCGCATCGGCGAGCTTCGCATTCGTGGCGGCGACGACGCGGACGTTGATTGGAATGCTTTCCGAACCGCCGACGCGGGTGATGACTTTCTGCTCCAGGACCCGCAGCAGTTTGGCCTGGCCGCCCAGGCTCATGTCGCCGATCTCGTCGAGGAAGAGCGTGCCTCCTTCGGCGAGTTCGAATTTGCCGATGCGGGTTTCGTGGGCGTCGGTGAAGGCGCCTTTCTCGTGGCCGAACAGTTCGCTTTCGAGCAGCGTTTCGGTGAGAGCCGCACAGTTGACGGCGATGAACGGTGTATTCGCGCGGGGACCCTGGTAATGCAGGGACTGGCTGACGACCTCTTTCCCGGTTCCGCTTTCGCCGAGGATCAGTACGGGGAGATCGGTGCTGGCGAGACGTTCGATGGTCGAGCGGAGCGCGTCGATGGCCGAGCTCTTGCCGATGATCTGAACTTTCTGTTTGGCCTGTTCGGTGAGCTGGTCGCGGCTGCGGGAGAGCTGTTCGAGCTCGCGGGTGTTTTCCAGGGCGGTGGCGGCCTGCACGCCGAGTTCTTCGAGGCTTTGTGCGTCATCGTCATCGAAGTCGGATTTGCCGGCCTGCTTGTTCATGACTTCGAACGCGCCGATCAGTTCGCCGGCGTTGTTGCGGAGCGGTACGCAGAGCAGGTTCCGGGTGCGGAAGCCGCTGGACTTGTCGACGCTGGGATCGAAGCGGTCGTCGTTGTAGGCGTCATCTACGGTGACAGTTTTGCCGCTGTGAATCACTTCCCCGACGATGCCGACATCATCGGGCAGGCGGAGTGTGTTGCCTTCGACACCCAGGGCGGGGCAGGCGACGACCTGTTTGTGTTCCTGATCCCAGATGAAGATACTGGAGCGTTCGCTGTTGAGCAGGCGGGTGGCTTCTTTGGCGATCAGTTCCAGCAGCGACTGGGTATCGCGGGCGGACGAAAAGCTGGAGGCGATGTGCAGGGTGGTTTCGAGACGGCCGATGCGTTTGACGTGTTTCTCGCGTTTCGCCACGATCGAGAGCGCGTAACCCAGCACGCGGGCAGCAATGACGCTGTTACTGAGTGTGTCGGTGGTCAGGTCGCGTCCGCCGACGAGGAGCACCGTACCGGGGCGGACGTCGCCCAGGGGGGCGGCGATGTAGAACCAGTCGTTCTTTTTTTCATCAGCACCGAGGCCGGCGGCATCGCGGTCGAGGGCTTCGTTGCAGAGAGTGCCGGGGAAGCTGGCGGCGGAGTTGCGTCCAAATTCGAAGATCGTTTCCCATTCTGGCGTGCGTTCGATGAGCGTGCACCACTGGCAGGAGAGTTCGGTTGCCAGCTGGGGCAGGAACTGACGCAGGTAGTCGGCGGCGGTGGTCTGCTGGGTGGCTTCTTCGAGGAGCTGGTCTCCCAGCTGGATCAGAGAGGCTGCGTCGTCAAAGCGGGAAAATAATGGCAGGCGTTTCCAGTCCAGCCATTCCACTGTTTCAATTTTACTCACCGGATACTCCCTCAAAAGGATCAAAAGAGCCCTATGTCGTGATGGAAGGGGCAGGTTTTGTCATCCATTCGCTGCTCTTTCTTGTCGGAATGATAACAGAAGGTGAATTATGCGTCATCCAAGTGTGGACTCATTTTGGCAATTTTCCGCGCACGTTGATGAATGGGGGCTGCAGCTTACCGAAGTGAGAATGTTGAGCTGACCGGGAAAATTTCTCCAGGCTTTCTGTTTTACCGTCATGTTGTATGTACTTATGAACAGATATGGTTGGGTGGTGCAGGCCTTGCGGGAGCGATTTGGCGCGGTGTGTTGTGATTGAATCGCGCTTTACTGTCACTTCGGACGGCGGAGTGTTACTGTATGGGAACAAAAGAGAGTCTGAGGTCTGACTTCTCAAACAGCATTGTTTCATTCCCCGTCACGAGTGAGAGCGCTTATGTTTTGTCTCAATGTGATTCTGTCTTTGAAGGACGCTGCGGACGCAACTGAAATCGAAGGTCTGCTGGCAGAAGCCTGTCGCCTGTCGAGAACGGAGCCGGGCTGTCTGCGATTTGACGTCTATCATTCGGAAGCCGATCCGGCGACATTCGTGCTGGTAGAACACTGGGCCAGCGAACAGGCCTGGCAGGACCACCGCGAAGAAAAAGCGTTCAAGGAAATCTACGAACCGCAGGTACTGCCTCGTGTCGAACGGGTGCCCCACCGGGTGAAACTGCTGGTCGAATAATTCCGAGTTCGCCTGCCCGCGAACCGTTTATCTGTCTTACGTCATTAGCTAGTGAAAAACACAACAGAGGAAAACCGTCGATGTCATCCGATTCCCAACCGATTCTGAACCGTTACAGTTCCCGCATCACCCAGCCCCGTTCGCAGGGGGCATCTCAGGCCATGCTGTATGCCACGGGCATGACTGAAGAAGATATGAACAAGGCAGAAGTCGGAATTTCCAGCGTCTGGTACGAAGGCAACTCCTGTAACATGCACCTCAATATTCTGGCTGCGAAGGTGAAGGAGGGGGTGGAAGCATCCGGCATGGTGGGCATGCGGTTCAACACGATCGGCGTGAGTGACGGGATCTCGATGGGAACCGACGGCATGTCGTACTCGCTGCAATCCCGCGACCTGATTGCGGACAGTATTGAAACGGTGACCTGTGCCCAGTGGTACGATGCGAACATTTCACTGCCCGGCTGTGACAAGAACATGCCCGGCTGTCTGATCGCGATGGGGCGTTTCAACCGTCCGTCGCTGATGGTCTACGGCGGAACGATCGCTCCCGGCTGCCTGAACAACCAGAAGCTGGATATCGTGTCTGCATTCCAGTCGTACGGGGAGTACCTGGCAGGAACGATTGACGACGAGACACGCAAGCAGATCGTGCAGAAGAGCTGTCCGGGCGCTGGTGCCTGCGGCGGGATGTATACCGCCAACACGATGGCGTCCGCAATCGAAGCACTGGGGATGGCACTGCCTTACAGTTCCTCGATTCCGGCTGAGCATCCCGACAAGCTGGATGAGTGTTTCCGGGCCGGGGCTGCGATCAGGAAGCTGCTGGAACTGGACCTCAAGCCGCGGGACATCATGACGCGGGAAGCCTTTGAAAATGCGATGGTGCTGACGGTGGCCCTGGGCGGTTCAACCAATGCCGTACTGCACATGCTGGCGATTGCCCGGGCCGTGGATGTGGAATTGACGATTGACGACTTCCAGTCGGTCAGCGACCGGATCCCGCTGCTGGCGGACTTCAAGCCCAGTGGTAAGTACGTGATGGCGGACCTGCAGGAGCAGGGGGGAACTCCGGCCGTGCTGAAGTACCTGCTGGAACAGGGACTGATCAACGGAGACTGCATGACCGTGACCGGCAAGACGCACGCCGAGAACCTGGCCGACCTGCCGGGCCTCAAAGAAGGACAGGATATCGTGCACTCGGTCGATAACCCGATCAAGCCGAGCGGCCACCTGCAGATTCTGAAAGGGAACCTGGCTCCGACTGGTGCGGTTGCCAAGATCACCGGTAAGGAAGGTCTGCGTTTCGAAGGAACCGCCAACGTGTTCGATTCCGAAGAAGACATGCTCAAGGCACTGGAAGACAAGAAGATCAACAAAGGAGATGTGATCATCATCCGCTACGAAGGCCCCAAGGGGGGACCGGGGATGCCGGAAATGCTGACGCCGACCTCTGCGATCATGGGAGCGGGTCTGGGTAAAGATGTGGCATTACTCACCGACGGTCGTTTCTCGGGCGGTTCGCACGGCTTCATCGTGGGTCACGTGACTCCCGAAGCCCAGGACGGCGGACCGATTGCCCTGGTAAAGAACGGGGACAAGGTGGTCATCGACGCCGAGAACAACCGGATGGACATGGATGTGAGCGACGCCGAACTGGAAGAACGCCGCAAAGCCTGGACGGCACCCCCGTTCAAATACACGCGGGGCACGCTGTATAAATACATCAAGAACGTGAAGTCTGCTTCCGAAGGTTGCGTGACGGACGAGTAGGCGTTTGCTTGAATTGTTGAAATGAAAACGCCCGGAGCCGGTTGGCTGCGGGCGTTTTTTTTGTGGCAGGTTGTAAGTCCGATTTTATCTACCACGAAAGGCACGAAAAACACGAAAGAATTGAGTGCGGAAGTCAGATCACCGGGCGCCCCCGAATGTAATTCGGGGTTGTTGAAAACAACAGGAAACCAACGGGGGAGCCGTTCTGTTGAGATACAGAAATCGATTTTTGCTGAGGTAGGGCCGGTGTCTGTGTGGTTCCTCCTACAGGGCAACGGTCTCACTGTCAGTTTCCTGCTCGCTGCGCTCGGCTCGAATTGCATTCGAGCGCACCCTTTTTATTTTATGTCAGGTGGATCATTCCATGAACTTAAGAGATGCCGTTGAAACAGATAATTACGAGCTGGTCAAATCTGTTTTAGCACAAAGTTCCGAGCCAGGTCAGGAAGAATTGTCAGCGGCTTTAACTGCTTCCGTGGATTGCGAAGATTTAAGAATCATCCAGCTTTTGATTGAGCATGGTGCCGATATTAATTTTCGATCAAAAGAATCACCTGACAGATACCCTCCACTCTTATGGGCTGTTGAGGAAGGTCGTCCTGATGTCATTCAGTTGCTGGCAGCGTATGGAGCTGATCTGAATATTCAAAGCAGCGTTGGGAATACGGCGTTGCATCTGGCACTTGATATCGAGATGGTGACTGCCTCTGAATGGATTGAACCTCCCGAGATGGAGATCTCGAAGCTGTTGTATGACTCAGGGGCAGATCCCACCATTCGAAATCAGAAGGGAATATCATGTATCGGTATGGTGCGAGAGAGAAATTTTCCCGAAGCATTGGCGCTGTTTTTAAAACGTTACCCTGAGCACGGATGAGACTGGCTGGCCTGAATTGCATTAGGGCTTTCGTTTTTTACAGGTTTACTCAAGCACTGTCGGGCAAGCCGACAGTGAAACTATGTAGGAAGCCTCCGTCGGATCGAATAACGTGTAACAAGTTCGTTCACAATTTGTTTCACGAAATCTC